>WTJX01000517.1:997-2297 GCA_011524675.1 Cytophagales bacterium | reverse complement strand
GTAAAGACAAGGCAATTCTTCATCATATGATTAGGACAGTATAAATTCACACTCAATATATAACGTAAAAATTACGTTAATTTTAGTTTTTAATTTTATGAAATACTTATATTTATTATTGATATGTGTAACAGTAAATTATGTTCATGCACAAGTAGACATTACCAGTAATGTTCAAAATAGTATAAACGGTGGCGCAAATGCTAATTCATTACTTATTGATGGAGATTATTTACTAGAGGCAGGAGAAAGCATAACAGTAGATGTGGTTTTAGGTCAAATCATACTAACTAGTCATGACTCTAATGTAGATACAGTACGCTCAAATTTATTCATCAGAGCCTTTGTAGCATCTGGTACTACAGAAATAACACTTTCTTCTGACAATGGTGGTTCTAAAACATTTGATGTTTCTATTACTTCAGAAGGTAATGTCTCCGGTTCTGGAACAATTGATTTTGTGGAGGGTACTACATCCACGCTTACCATAGAAAATACCTCCACTACAAACGCTGTTACGTTTAATCGTTTGACTCTTCAGACAGGTTCACAAACAGCGATTATAAGTAACACTAATAATGGTTTACTTGGTCAAAAAGATGTTTTCTTTTCTAATCCAGTACTCGACGGTATGTTACATATCAGATACTTGCCTGCAAACTTTATTTCTGCAACAGTAGAACTCATAAACATGGAAGGAACGCTTATGCTATCTAAAACCATCACACAACATGATGCAAGTATAGATGTCTCTACACTTAATAGAGGTGTTTATTTACTCAGAGAAGCAGAAACAGCTAACGTCAAAAAAATAGTGATACAGTAAATCAAATAAGGCTTTGCAATGCTATTTTTTGTGAAGCCTTATTTACACATTACTCTTCATTGGCAATAGTAGCAGCAGAGTTATATACGATTTTATGTGAGTTAGCAATTTTTCTATTACCAAATACCTTTAATACAAGTATAAAATTATCAGGTATATCTCCCTTAAAACTTTCTATGATTTCTTTTTTGAAAGTTGCATCATTGAATTTGCTATGAATATAATGTCTATCCTTATCTTCTGTAGCAAGCAGAAATAGAAGAGACTTATTATTTTTTGTTTTTATTTTTTTTATGAAATAGTAAGAAGATAAGTTATGAGGACTTTTTTTAGCTCTTAAAGGAATAATTGTATCCTTATTTATTTTAAAAGCTATGATGCATCCTCCAGTAAGACCATTCCCATCAAATGTAAAACGACTATCCAAAAGGTATGCTGATAAGTCGTGCAAATCACCAGACCTTGTTTTACTAA
>WTJX01000517.1:0-987 GCA_011524675.1 Cytophagales bacterium | reverse complement strand
TAAAAACAGTATTATCTTTTAACTCTTCTTTGGGGAACTTACTAGCCTGCAAGATTTGACTTTCAGAGCCTGCTAGACCCCATTCTAGTTTTAAGTCCGCCCCTAAAAGTAGATTCTCTATATCTGCATGGAAAAAATTAAAAAAAGACGTAATTCTTCTTTCTGGATAATTAGTCATAAGTTTATTCATCTTATAGTTTGTATGAGGCAAGCTTACATCATAATCATAGATATAGCGGTAACGTCCAAGCTCTTGGTCATATTCAGAATAAAACGCCCTATCTCCTACGACTATGTCTAAATTTTCTTTTTTGTCTATGAACATAGAAATCAAAGATGATTCTTGTGATGCGGTGGCAGTTTGAGTAAGCTCTTTGCGCTCTTGTAGTAAGTAACACACAAAGCCTACTAAACACAAAATGATAACAAAAGATATCAATGATATGACTTTCAGACCATTAAAAGTAAACAAAGCACCTATTCTCTTTACTTTCTTTAGTTCTATAATATTTACTCTATAGTTCGACTTTGCTATACTCAGCTTGTATGGTTCTTTTTTTCCTTCCGTCAAATAATATACCTCCAACTCTTTTCGCAATTCTCTTATTTTGCGTCTTATCATAGAGTCTTGTATACTCCTACTCCCCTCAGTACCTTCTGTCAATAAGTCTATAGCAATGGTAGTAGATTTTAGTACTTTTTTCTCTTCTTCCGCATCTACCAAATAATGGAGGATTTTTAGAAATAATTCTTTTTCAGAAAAGAAATTTGACTTTTCTAATCGCCTAATAATTTTTCTTTTTTCAGCAATAGCAACACTCATAGTTAAATATTAAACAGTAATACGTAGGCTATCTTTTTAATTATATTACGGTAGATTCTTTTTCGTTATACCTATCCAAAGATAAAAAAAGCAACACAATTAACTACTAATAACAAAAACAGTCAAAACCATTAGTTATTAAAATTTAGAAATAACATTATTAT
>WTJX01000498.1 GCA_011524675.1 Cytophagales bacterium | reverse complement strand
TTATTTTTCATGTTGTCATTCCACAAACCTATTTTTACAAGATCTTTTAATAAATGTTTGTTTACTACTACAAACTCACCAGAAAGTACTCTTCTAGTATAGATATTTGAAGTATAAGGCTCAAAACATTCGTTATTACCCAATATTTGTGAAGTAGAAGCTGTAGGCATAGGAGCAACAAGCAATGAATTTCTTACGCCATGCTTTCTTACTTCCTGCTTTAAACTAGCCCAATCCCATCGGTTAGAATTTGGTTCTACTCCCCACATATCAAATTGGAAAATCCCTTTAGATACAGGAGAACCTTCATAGGTCTGGTAAGGTCCATCTACTTTTGCTACTTCCATCGACGCAGTCATGGCAGCGAAGTAAATGGTTTCAAAGATCTCTTTATTTAGTTGTTTTGCTTCTGCAGAATCAAAAGCAAAGCGCAATTTCATAAATGTGTCTGCTAAACCTTGCACTCCCAAACCGATTGGTCTATGTCTCATATTTGAGTTTTTAGCTTCCTCGATAGGGTAGTAGTTCAGGTCAATGACTCTATTTAAGTTTTTGGTTGCAACCTTTGTTACTTCATATAACTTTTGGTGGTCGAACTTAGCGTCTTTTATAAACATTGGTAGTGCAATAGATGCTAAGTTACATACTGCTACTTCATCTTTTGCAGTATACTCCATGATCTCAGTACATAGGTTACTAGACTTGATGGTACCTAAGTTCTTTTGGTTAGATTTTTTATTAGCATGATCCTTATATAGCATATAAGGAGTACCCGTTTCTGTCTGTGATTCTAAGATCGCAAACCATAGTTCTTGCGCCTTGATCTTTTTTCTAGCTTTTCCTTCGCTTTCGTACTTAAGATATAACTTTTCAAAAGCTTCGCCATGTACTTCCGCTAAGCCTGGTGCTTCATTAGGACAAAACAATGACCAATCACCGTTTTTTTCTACTCTTTTCATGAAAAGATCAGGTGTCCAAAGAGCATAGAATAAATCTCTCGCTCTTAATTCTTCTTTTCCATGGTTTTTCTTTAGTTCCAAGAAGTCAAAAATATCGGCATGCCATGGCTCTAAGTAAACAGCAAAGCTACCTTTTCTTTTACCTCCCCCTTGATCTACGTAGCGGGCTGTCATGTCGAAGTTTCGTAACATCGGTACGATACCATTTGATACCCCATTAGTACCTTTGATGTATGAACCTTTAGCACGTACATTGTGTATGCTTAGCCCTATACCACCAGCAGATTGTGATATCTTGGCACATTGTTTCAAGGTATCGTAAATACCGTCAATACTATCTTCTTGCATAGTCAGTAGGAAACAAGAAGACATCTGTGGTTTTGGCGTTCCTGCGTTAAATAATGTAGGGGTAGCATGTGTAAACCACTTTTCAGACATCAAGTTGTATGTTTCTATTGCAGAATCAATATTGTCATGATGTATTCCTACCGCCACTCTCATCAACATGTGCTGAGGACGCTCTACCACTTTGTTATTTAACTTAAATAAATAAGACTTTTCTAATGTTTTAAACCCAAAGTAATCATAGTTGAAGTCTCTGTCGTAGTTTACAGCAGCATCTAACTTAGCAGCATTACTTTTAATGATGCCATACACTTCTTTAGACACCAAAGGTGCGTGCTCACCAGTGACAGGGTCTTTGTACGTATATAGTCTTTTCATGGTGTTCGAAAAAGACTGTGATGTTTCTTTGTGCAAATTAGAAACTGCGATGCGTGCAGCAAGTATTGCGTAGTCTGGGTGTGTTGTTGTCATCGAAGCAGCAATCTCTGCGGCAAGCTTGTCCAACTCTAGGGTAGTCACACCGTCATAAAGCCCGTCAATTACTTTTTTTGAAACGGCTACTGGATTTACAAAATTGATATCCAATCCAAAACATAGGTTTTCTATTCTCTTTGTGATTTTGTCAAACTTGACAGATTCACGTCTTCCATCTCTTTTAAGTACTAACATAAATGCTTTTTTTTGGGTTTATACAATTTAATTTTTTTATTAGAAAAGGGCTTTGAGCAACTATTGGGCTTGTACAAAGTCTTCTAGAAGTCTTCGTCCATAGAGAAGGTATGATTATCACCTTCACTCATGATGCCTGCTTTCTGATATTCTCCTACTCTTTTCTCAAAGAAATTAGTTTTTCCTTGTAGAGAAATGAGCTCCATAAAGTCGAAAGGATTACTGGCGTTGTAATATTTCTCATAGCCAAGAGAGATAAGCAAATGGTCTGCTACAAACTCAATATACTGCGACATCAATTCGGCATTCATTCCGATTAGTTTGACAG
>WTJX01000501.1:6451-7656 GCA_011524675.1 Cytophagales bacterium | reverse complement strand
TAAACACATCAAAAGCCTAAAAACTTTTTTGCCTTGCTACTATTGCGAGAAAAAAAGCTAAAACCTGAATGTGTGTCCAAATGGTAGCTTAAGACTTTTTCTAGGATAAGTTTCTTTTCTCCTGTAAGAGAAGAAGGAGGTAGTATCTTCCAATCATGCGTATGTATATCTCGGCTCAATTGTAAGCTTTTTGTGCTATCTAGTTTATTGTCCGCTACAGCGGTGATTTTTTTATACAAAGGCTTAACATTTACTTCGGTAGTATCTTGAATGCCATTTATCAAAGATGCTTTTTCCAAATGCCATATTTTCTTCCAGTTTTTAGGTACTGTCAGTGGGTATGCAAGCTGTTGTATTTCTTGTTTAGTTTCCTCCTTGATTGCGCAAGCGTGAAGCACATAAAATCTGTTGAAACTATCGTAACTCGTAGCAAAAAGGTATTGATTACCATTCTCTCTAAAAGCTTTTTTACCTTTCGTAGTAGGAAGGCTGTCAACTGTCATACTATCGCAGAGGTAGTGAATATGTGTAATATTGCGAAGCATCTCATTAAAGTCAACAACATAGCCCAAGCTATTACTATCCTCATACCATACTTGCTGTGCTATAGAGGTAAGAGAGTCTGTTGTACCGTTTAAGAGAGTAGCCCATTTTTCATTTTTAATGTGTTGCAACTCACTTCTTAACAAGATACTATCTTCCTGCAAGCAAGTAGTCATATAAGCCAAACGATGGTAATACTTTGTATGATTGAGGTAATGACATTGTTTGAGTTGTTGGATATATTTTTTGAGTCTTTGTTTTTTATTTTCCATGAGCTGCTTTTTATTCTTAGCATCTTTTGCTGTAGTGCCTAAGGTTACAATCTCACGGATTTGATGGTCAATCAGTGTGTCTAGCTCTTTGGCTTCTTCTAAGCTAATAAAATCATCTGCAATGATGGTTTCTATTTGTTGTGTCAAAGAGTCGTTATGAAAGTAAACATGTTTGATTTCTGTGTCAGTCAAGAGACCAAAAAACTGCTTGATCGTTTCTACACCTTGTTTCTCTGCTTGCTCTAATATTCCAGCTTCCTTTGCCATGCGCTCTAGTTTGTCTATGCAGTAAGACTTTACTAGTTGTGCATCATGAAAGTTGACTTTGTTTGATAGTATGATCTGAAAGCCAGGGATTTTTTTTTGAGGAATAAACCACGGGTTGATGTC
>WTJX01000501.1:0-6351 GCA_011524675.1 Cytophagales bacterium | reverse complement strand
GCTTCCATACTTTTTGCTTTGATTTCTTGCAGCAAAGCCCAGAGCATGTCTTTGAATTTGGTGCTATTGACTCCATTGTCAGGCATTTTTTTGTCAAAATAAAAAGAAAGTACTTCTACACTCAATGGATTTCTAAGGTAAGAGCTGTCTATACTTGCTACTATAGGAGCATCGATACTATGTTTAATGGCTTTTTTGAACTCTTTTTTTGGGCTAGACACCCACGGTAGCCACTTAAACTTCATGGCAAAAAGTCCCCCTTTCTCATCTGATAACTCTTTTACCGTATAATTTTCTTTGAGTGTTTTGAGATGAGTGTTCAAGAGATCTTGCTTTATTTCTTGAAATAACATATTGGCTTTGTCATTGACATCATCGTCATTGACAAGCTTTAGTTTAGCATGAGCATAGGTAGCAATAGTTTCTCCATAATACTCTGCGGTGACCAGCTGGCCTATATTTTTTACAGAAGAAAGATTGTTTGCTGTAGTACGTAGCTTGATGCCACCACCAAAAATATTAGCAGGGTTGATCCACACAATCACTGATACGATACCGAGTACGATCAAAATCTCTAGGAGTAGTTTTCCGTATTTTGTAAAAAATCCTATCATTTATATTTCTTTGCTAAGGTCTATTTTATCTATTATCAGGCTATCACTTTTGAAGTGAATGTATATTTCTTCATATTCAAGAGACTGTAGTAAGCTTCTGAGCATACTACGGGTGTGGTCTTGTGTGGTTTTTACCACCCCCATATACTCCAAGTTGTTACGAATCTCTGTTTCTGCTTCTCTGAATAGCTGTTCTTGCTCTTCGAGCGATATTTTATTTAAAAACTGCTTTGGATCGGAGATTTCGGTGTCCAGCCTAAACTTATCGGGCGGGTAAGAAAAATTGATGACTTCAACAGAGGGCAAGGTGATAGAGATGCGTTTGCGCTTTATGCTAATATCTTTCTCTGTTAATTTACTCAAGTCTATGCCTGTTTTTACAATGGCTTGTGAGTAAGCCAAAAAACGAGCTTCATTGAGCTTCAATACCCATAGTAGCTTTTTAGTTTTACTGCCATGCACTATTTTGTCTATGGTAAACTCTGTGCTAGTCAGCTTAGAAGCTGTTTGTATCTTTCCTACTACCATAGCTCTTTTGTCATCCTTGCAGGAGCTGAGTAGTAAGGATATGAGTACAAAGAAATATATGGTGATAGTTTTCATGTGTTTTAGTGTGTTCAAGTGTTTATGTGTTCATGTATTCAAGTTGATAACTATCTGTTGTTCAGTTGATTACATCTATTTTAATCATGCGCTTGTTTGTTGGTATTAATGCCACATTCGACCTTTGACCTTCGACATGCTAGTTTCAAGTGTTCGTGTATTCGAGTGTTCAAGTTGAAAAAGCTCTGCGCAATGGGCTATGGGCATTTTTAATCATCCCTTTATGAGTTAAACCTAATAACCTTCAACGTTTAACGTTCAACCTTTTACCTTTCATTCTGTATGTTTCGATAGCGTTTGATGCCATTATACATCTTGCTCATCGTAACTATCATAGATAGCCTGCACAGCATCAAACAGGCAGTCGGCTATGGCTTCCTGTCCTTCATCACTATTCAAGAAGGTAGCCTCGTCATAATTGTCAAAGAAAAGGTTTTCTACCAATATGGCAGGGCAATGAGTTTTTGCCAAGACAGTGAAGTTAGCTTCCTTCAAGCCTCTCCACCTATATTTTTCTGCAAAGTGCTTTTTGTATGCCTCACCAGCAATCTTTGCTACCATATCGCTTTTGGTTTTTCCTTTGCTCGTCCATATCTCAAAGCCCCTAGCCTTGATTCCCTTTCCTTTCAAAACGCTAGAGTTGGCATTGCTATGGATAGATAAGTAATAGCAAGACTTATCCGTTTTGTATAGTTCATTGGCTTGCTTTACTCTTGTGAGTAGTGGAGTGTCTCTTGGATCATCTGCATTTAAGCTATAATAGGGCAGTCCTTTTGCTTCTAACTTCGCTATCAGTTTTAGTGCAATCTTGCGGTTTATTACTCCTTCATAGATGGTAAAGTTTTTTTGTCCTGGACCATTAAACTCATACTTTTTCTTATTTCTTGTTGTATATTTCCCATTCAATATACCTCCATGTCCTGCATCTATGATAGGAGTACGAGGGTATTTGATATTGATATGTCCATCTTCTCCTTCGTCCTCATCGTCTACCACATCAGAGAGATGTATCAAGTCATGTGAGGGGCTACAAGTACCAAAGAGGTTCATTTCTTTTTTGATGTCTGTAATGCTTTTGTTGGCTGTCTCTAAACCTTCACTGCTAGCAAAGATATGTTCGTCTTCAAGGTGTTCTGCATCTTCTTGTTCTATTTCATTGTCTTCACTTTGGGGTATGGAAGGTCTTTCGAACTCATGAAACTTATTATTTGTAGCCTTAGGGCTACTTTGTTGACTTTCAGAGCCTTTCCAGCGATTTTGTAAAAAACGTAATGACTTATCGCCGAAGTAAAATGCCATCATCATGAGGAAAGCCGTTTTAAAAAACTCAAACTGATCTCTAATGAGGGTATTTTGTAAGTCTTGTTGATCCATGCCCATACTCGCAATCAAGATGGCAATAGCACCAAACAAAAGTGTGAAGGCAAGCATTCCTCTCACTGTTCCTCGTGGTATGCCAAATGTTTGGCTTCTGTAAGGGTTAAACGTACGACCTTGCATCTCATGAGGGAATACATGCTCACCATTTTTGAAGCGTTCTCGTGCCTCTTCGATTTTTTTCCAATCTTTGATGGTAAGACCATAGTTTACATTGTAGTGGTATATCGCCCATAAAAAATAGCGCAAGAACACTACAAGCCAAACAATCAAGAAAGCCACAGCAGATGCTTTGAAAGGGTCGCTTGTTCTTACGTAAATCAGAATAGATGACAGTAAGCCCAACGAAAGCAATACGGTCGTGATAAAGGCAGCATACTTAAAAAAGAACCCTTTATAGTCGTGATCCGATGGATAGCGGTCTTTTTTCTCTTTTTGGTATTTTTTAAGAAAAGTTTTGCCTTCCTTTTCTTCTAGCCATTTTCTTAGTTCATTGGTGTTCATTATTACTAAAATATGAGGTGATGCAATTGAAGTGGTCTAAATCACTTCATGGTTAAAGAAAGCTTTGTATAACGCCGAATAAGTACAACAGATGGTTTTGCACAGCCTTCTTAAATTTTTTGTAGCCAGTCTTCATCATGAATGATGATCCTTACGTTTTCTCCCTGTTCTAATAGTTTTCTTACCTTTTGGTAAAAACCGATATATGCTTTTTCTGATGAGATAATGCTTCTATGAATCGTATTGGCGCTAATACCATTAGCCAGCAAGATACAGCCGTCTGTATCTCCGTGATCGTTGCCTATATGTAGATAGACATAGTCGAAATTAGGTACATTTTTCACTTCTAAGTGATGTGTAAAGATCCCTTGTAAGTTTTTTCTCTCCCTATATTTTTGAGTTAAGCCAGAGGGAGGGTCTGAAATACGAAAATTGATAGGGTATGTTCCTGCGGGAATGCGAGTTTCTTTTCTAATTTTTACAGGTCTGTATGTATCTTCTAACGTATAGCATACAAACGTATCTCCTAGATAAAGCAAACCAAGGGTTGTCTCCTTATCGTGCATGAAGCGAACGAGCGTAATAGTCGTTCCTTCAAAGGAAGTATGCGTGTGAGCCGTTTCTTTTACAATTTGATTTTTAGCTTCTGCGATTTGGGTTTTATGTAAAGGAGGAGTTACAGCACTTTGCTGTGAGGAATTAGAATACTCTTGCTTCTGGTGTGAGTCCGTTTTTTCTTCCTTGAATACATCTTTGATTTGGTCAAACAAATTACGGAAAAAGCCAATAATAGCACCCAAAAAGCCTATCAGCCAAATCCATACTTTATCAAGCATACCTGGATTTGTAAAAAAAAGAAACAACCCAATAATAAGGGCAGCTATTAAAAGAAGAACGAAAAACCGTTTCATTATATCAAATACGAATAAATAAATTACATAGGATAAATCTACGTTTTATTTTTTTAAAATCCATATTTATCAAAGAATAAAATGAAAAATTTTTCCATATAAATTCCTTACCAATTTCGCGGAATAAAATCCTGCCATTCAAATCTTTACGTCTCTAAGCCTATAAGTCGTACGTCTTTACAGGTGTCAATGGTCAATAGTCAATTGAAATCGTTGTACTTTGTGCCTCGTACCTTGTACTTTCCAATAAAGCTCTACACTCTCAATTCACACAACACCCCATTATTTATTTTTAATTCTTAATTATTCATTAAAAGAATGCCACTTTCGTGGAATAAAATCCTGCCATTCACGTCTTTACGTCTCTATGCCCCAACGTCTGTACGTCTTATGTCTAAAAATCTTAACGTCTTATAATCTTATCGTAAATAGTCAATTGTTCAATCGTAAATTGATCCCCCTTCATTTTTTAATTTCCTGCATTATCTTTCCTAGCGAGCGATGTACGCTTGATTAAACTCTGTAACAAAACGTACAATATCTTTTGCTGTATTAATGTCCCCATGCTCTCTTTGGTAGTCTATCAACTGTTTTATTCTAGGGTACTTCAAATTTAACTTAATACTTACATCTGTAATAAAGTCTTTTATCTCCTCCTCATCCAGCAAAAGCACTTCTTTCATATTATCTTCTGGAAAGAGGTAACATTTTTTCATTTTCATGAAATGTAATACTTTATCATATACCGCACGTGTGATGGTTTTTGAATAAGAGTCATTATTCAATAAATAGTAAAATTCTTCTGGGCTGATGGCAGTGCGCTCTGCGGCTAATTTTTTTGCTATCTTCCCTCTTCTCTTTTCAAATAGCCCAATAAGAATAAACCCTAACAAACAAAAGATTATAATAACAAATTCCATAATGATGTCTTTTTTATAAATAGCTGATTGAACGATTGACTACTTACTATTGAAATAAATGAAATCAAGTACACACAGGCAACAAAATCTGATATAATTGGTAGTTTTGAGACGCTGAAAGTGAATTAAACATTTCACAATAAAATACTCTCTGCAAAAACCGTACTTTAAAAGTAAACGAAGAAAATTATCTTTTCGTTACAAATAAAGAAAACTAGTACCTGTTTGATAAATCATATACATGATTTTACCTTTTTTGATACTTTACTCTATACTTTTAAAAGGTAAAAGCTTATCCTCATAGCTATATTTGACATTATATTTTCAGTTTCTAAGGTTTAAATATAAAAGCTCATATTCATCCAAAACCCTCTTTCTGTCGTGTTTGGTCACGTTTAAACATTGTCCGACACGTTTTAACTTTCTAGCCAGAGAAGATTTATGCTATTTAGTGTCATATTCAAACTTAATAAATTCTAAATTATGAGACGTTTTATACAACTTAATATTCTTTCTTTTATACTTATACATTCTTTATCATTTGCTGGTGAAAATAGGGCTACAACAAATATCCTCTTAACAGAAGAAGGCTCTCAAGTCTTAAGTAATGCTAGCATTGGTATAGATGACAATACGAATGTAGGAGATACATTGATTATATTTTTTGAAGCTGATGAAGTACTGGAGCCTGATGGTGAAGATGCTGTGGTAGATACCTTTAAAGTTGATGTAGTTTTTAGAACACATCACAATGCTACAGCTTCAAACCTTAGAGTCATACGTCCTTTGAAAGATGATACAACGCTAAGTGTAGTAGCTAGTGAAAACTATACGGTAGGGAAAATATCATTTGTAGAAAACACAGTGGACTCTATAAAGATTATTGTAGAAAGTGGGAGTAGATTGATGCTTTCTGCCAATGGCATACGTGCAAATAATACGGTAATAACGGACATCAAAAAAAATCTTTTTGGTGACGGTGGTGCATCTATCATCAATCCTGTAACCAATGGTTTTTTGACGATAGACCTTCCTGCGGATGTATCTTTTGCGCAAGTAGATTTGGTAAGTTTGCAAGGTGAGCTCATTACTTCAAAAAGTATCACTTCTACAGATAATAGCTTTGATGTATCTCAGCTAAGTGGAGTGTATATTCTAAGAGAACAATCTACGGGTAGTTTTAGAAAGATTATTATCCAATAAATATACAAATACGAAAGGCATGATTTCATTCCACGAAAGTGGTAGGAAGATGATAGAAAGCTACTGGATGCTTTGACTGATTGTGCCTTTCTCTAAGAAAATGAATCAATGTATGATTCATGATACTAAATGAGGCTGGGTTTTTAAACAAATTTGTACAAAATCAAATTTACACCATAAGTAGTCGTCCAAAAATACTTATGATAAAAAACGGCTATT
>WTJX01000375.1 GCA_011524675.1 Cytophagales bacterium | reverse complement strand
AGTTTACTTATTAGCTATGTAAATAAATTTAAGCAGCAGCCTTTAACTTTTGCTTTTCTATCCACTTGATACAATCTTCTTTGTTATCAAACATTTTCATAAGGACTTTTGGTTTGTGTAGCATGATATACAGATTGCC
The DNA here is from genome assembly GCA_011524675.1 of Cytophagales bacterium. Taxonomy (GTDB): domain Bacteria; phylum Bacteroidota; class Bacteroidia; order Cytophagales; family JAAEPT01; genus WTJX01. The sequence goes on along the minus strand of WTJX01000375.1, from coordinate 2,164 downwards.
TAATAACCTTTGTATCTTTTTTTTGACAATACCAGCCATTAAACTCAGCCCTTGCAATGCTTCATCTGTGGCTTCAAATTTTTGAGCGTCCATGCTAAACACCTCAATATTTTGACTATTAAATATCATAGGGTAAGTTTTACCTTTAGTCAAAGCTAAACGTTCACTCAAAAATTGTTTGGCTGCGTCCAAATCATATATTTTTATTTCTGGCTTCATTACATGATATGTGTAACCATCTTCAATGTAGTGATCTGCTACTTTACCGTGAAGTACATTTTCGTTTATATGTTTTGTCATCGTTGTAGTGGGCTTAGGGTGAGATACTTGTATTTATTCTCTAATTAAGTCTAATATGATTTTCTTTATACCTGCATATCATTAAGTCAGTCATTCAACTTAAAAATTACAACAGCTTAACTTTTTAATTACATTGATTTAGCAATCACGTATAAGCTTATACTACGTAACAAGCAACATTATTGTTTTGATATATATGACTTTTTTTAGGGGAATTTTCATAAAGATAAAAAATATTAAACCGCTAGATCACATTCCACGAAAGTGGAAACATAATCAAACTATAAAGAACTATGCTAACTTCTAAGGCATGACTGTTTTTGATCAAATTAAATCTAAGATGACCAAATAGGAATAATATGAAAAATAATGACAATAGAATATTGGTGATATTAGATTTGGATGAAACATTAATTCATGCTACCAAAAAACCACTATTTCCAGATTGGCAAATTGAACTTGAAGAGTATAAAATTTTTAAAAGACCTCATTTAGATAGCTTCTTAGCTTATATAAAGACAGCATTTAAGGTTGCTGTTTGGTCCTCTGCATCTGACGACTACGTGCATGAGGTTGTAAAGCATATATTCCCCAAAGATTACCCACTTGTTTTCGTTTGGGGTAGGTCAAAATGCACTTTACAATATGACTATCAAAACATTGATGACCTTGGTTATTCAGATTATTTTAACCATCTTAACTACGCCAAAATACTGAAAAAGGTAAAAAAATCGGGCTTTTCAACTTTGGAAAAGACTTTAATCATTGACGATACTCCTAGGAAAGCAAAGTATAATTATGGTAATGCTATTTACCCAAAAGAATTCAATGGCGACCCTAAGGATGTTGAACTTGACTTACTTATCAAATACCTAGAGAGCATCAAAGAAATTGATAATGTAAGAACTATAGAAAAAAGAGGTTGGAGAGATATCGTACTCAAAAAAAACTAAACCTGCATAATTCAACTCAAGAAAACATGAATACTCAAACACATGTCAGACACATCATATTTACCTCTATATTGTTTATTGGCTTACATCTCAACGCTCAAAATGATAGTATTCAGTCAGATACCATTTTTAGTGGTGAAGTTGTCTCTTCAGACTGGATTGACCATGGTGTAGCTGTAGGAATTGACTTTTCTAACTATTTGTATGGTGAGCTGAATTATTATCGCAGTTACATTTGGGAAGCAGGTGGTTTTCCGTCCTCATCGTCAACAACAAACTTTGGAGCTGAGTTTTCATACTTTGACAAATTTATTGTCGCTCCCAAACTTCAAGGACGAATTCACGCATACTTCTTTAACATTAGTTTGGCTGCGTTATATTATACCGATTTAAGAAACAATTATGCCATCAAACTTAGACCAGAAATAGGGCTTGGTCTTTGGAATATTGATATAAACTATGGATACAATATTGGTATTTATAAAAATGGATTTGAGCAATTTAATCGGCATGTTATAAGCCTTAGGTATTACATCAGATTGCATCGAAAGCACCTAAATGAATACGATCGAAATGGTAACAAAAGACCAAATAATTATTAAAAGTAATTAGTAGTAATTATATTCCATTTTTTCACTTCCGCATATCTTTCGCTGACATTTTGGGATCATATATTTTCGCATCTTTGTCAAAACTCCAAACATTAGACAGTTCCTTCAATAACGGTAGCTCAGTATCTCCTTGTTTTACCTTTAGATTGATTCTTCTTCTAAATTTTCGGTTCGCGTCTCTCTTATCTTGCTTTTCCGTTGCAGCAGTAGTTATTCCACGGTTTTTGCTTTTCCTTCTTGAACGACTCATGCTTGGTTATTTTAGTTTGAAATTGCTTGGATGAACAAAAGGAGGTAAAC
>WTJX01000496.1 GCA_011524675.1 Cytophagales bacterium | reverse complement strand
TTTTCCCCCTCACAGATTTCATATGCAACTTTTTTTATTTGCATCCTTAACATAAGAGATTTAATCAAAAGAAAATAAAAGAAGAAAGGAAACAAGAAGCCTAAAATCATGACATTAGCCGCTTTATAGCGATTAGTATGAGCTAGCAAACTGATAATACCAAAATAAATATGATCTATATAAGGAGTTAAAACTTGAAAAAGTTTGACGTGATGTCTCTTACAAAACTCAGTATCATCATGACATTTCCATGAACATTTGGTAGTGGATAGGCTAGTAATATAACTAGATTTTATAAGTCCAAAATACTGTTGCTTACTACTATGCGCAAAGCGAGAACTTTGATTGATGATTATAATGAAGAGAATAGGGGAAATAAAAATATAAAAGCAGGACTTTTTAGTCATATATAAAGAAAGGCTATAATGTGTATCCAAGAGATACACATTACCAAGAATATGGTTATAGTATATCTACTAATTTTTTTTCTAAATCGTCTTTACTCCACGGCTTAGAGACATAATGATGAAGCCCACCTTCTTTGAAAGCTCTCTCTACGGATTCTTCTGGAGCATGACCAGTGAGTAAGATTTTTATGGCGTTATTTTCTCTATCTTTTATATTAACTAGAAAATCATCACCTTTCATTCCTGGCATCAACCAGTCTGTGATAATAAGAATAGGATCATACCCATCATCTATAAAGTCATCCAATACTTCTATGGCTTCTTCTCCACTTTCTGCAAGTTCTATTAGATACTTATTACCGAACATACTTTTCAATTGATTTTGGAGTGTCTCCAATACAGACATCTCATCATCAACACAAAGTATGACTCTTTTCTTTTCACTCATATTATATTAATTAACAGAAATTAAACTTACTCATTTTTAAATAAAATTAAAAATAAGCGTCAATAGATTTTATGATACAGGAAGTTTCACAAAAAAGGAAGTCCCAGCTGTGCTAGTCTCCACATCTATACTACCTCCGTGTTTTTCAATTATATTCTTACTAATATCCAAACCTAAACCAGAACCTTCACCTTTGGGCTTAGTTGTAAAAAATGGAGAAAATATTTTATCTACGATATCACTTGGAATACCTGTACCCGTATCAGAAACTTGTACTGTTACAAACTTATCGTCATTAGTAACGTTGATTCCTAAAGTGCCACCTTCTTTCATGGCATGAATGGCATTGTTTATAATATTAGTCCAAACTTGAACTAATTGATCTGAGTTACCATCTATAGTAAAAGAAGCACCTTCTTGATAGTTTTTATTGATCTCAATTCCTTTCTTTATTTCATTAAAATATAATGTAAGAACCGTTTCTATGTCTTCCAAAATATTTATTTTTTCAAATTCGTCAATTTGCCTCTTATAACTATAACTTTTAAGTGCAAAAATTATTTTTTTCATTTTTGCGACAGACTTAACCATATTGTTGAAACTCAACAATATATTGCCATACCTTGTGATCAACTTTACTAACTGTAAGCCGTCTTGTGTCTTCATGAAAGGCTCAAACTTTTCAATATTTTCATGTACTCTATACCTTACTAGATCATCAGCAAAGTTCATAAAGTCATCTAATTCTCTTTCTTCGAGTTGCTCTCTCAACTTCTTTTTCATTTTCCGAGCATCTCTAGTAGTTAATAGCAGAGGTGTAGTATTAGAAATTAGTTCAAACCCATTTTTAATTAAGTCTTTATTTACTTCATAATTACTTTCAAACAGTTCTCTATGTAGTACATTTTGTTCTTCAATAATCTCTTGACAGTTTACTAAACTACCATTGATAACAGCCAAAGGAGTATTAATTTCATGAGTTACACTAGCAACTAAGTTACCAAGAGCTGCCATTTTTTCTGATTGTACCAGTTGATTTTGTGTGTTTTGCAGTTCTTCCATAGCTTGTTCTAATTCTTGGGTGCGCTTACTTACTTGCGCTTCCATCTCATTAGAATAAGTTTTGAGGCTATGTTGCATTTGAATCAATGATTTCCCAAGCCTATCTCTATCACTCAATAATTGATGCTGTACATCAAAATTTCCTTTACCTATACTTTGAGCAAAGTCAGATGTAGCTTTAAAGCTCTGTGAGAGTACTTTGAGTGCTGCTATCATTTCTGCAATAGCACCTTCTTTATTGTCAATATTTATAGTACTAAAAATCCCCATAGAAAAACGAGATAACACCTGTTTTACCTTTATAATAGGAGTAGTAATTTCTCTCTTGACATAGATAAGAGCTAACACAATAATGATCAAAACAATCAGATTCATAACTGGACTTA
>WTJX01000459.1 GCA_011524675.1 Cytophagales bacterium | reverse complement strand
AAGCTCTTTTAAAAAACGTAAAACCTAGAACTTAGAACGTAAGACATTAAACGTAAAACCAAAAAATAAAATTTCATCCAATGACTCCACAAACTATTTCATATATCATTTTAGCATTTTTGGCTTTTGACTATGTTTTTGAACAAGTAATGGATTTTTTAAACTTAAAAAGTAGCAAGAAAACATTACCGGCTGAATTGTCAGACATTTACAATGCTGATGAATACCAAAAATCACAAGACTACCATGCCGAGCGTTCACGCTTTGGTTTTATTACTTCTGCCTTGAGTTTCATCATTTATTTTGGAGTCATCGCTACTGGTTTTTTAGGCTTTTGGGATCACTACCTTACACAATGGATAGCTCATGATACGTTGAGAGCCATCGTGTTTTTTGCAAGCCTATACATTGCCTCAGATATATTAACCTTGCCTTTTCAGTACTACAGTACTTTTGTCATTGAAGAAAAATATGGTTTCAACAAGTCTTCTGTAAAGCTATTTTTCATGGACAAATTAAAATCTTATCTTTTATCGGCTATCATAGGAGGTGGCATTTTATGGATTTTATTGAGTCTTATCGCTGCTATAGGTAGTAACTTTTGGATATGGTTTTGGGTAGTTATTAGTGTCATCATGTTTTTGCTCAATATGTTTTATACCTCTGTTTTTGTACCACTATTCAATAAGCTATCGCCTCTTGAAGAAGGAGAACTAAAGAATGCCATCGTCTCCTATTGCGAAAAAGTAAAGTTCCCACTGACACAAGTATTTATCATAGATGGCTCTAAACGTTCTACCAAATCAAACGCTTATTTTTCTGGTATAGGCAAGAAGAAAAAAATAGTACTTTTTGATACCTTGGTAGAAAAACACTCTACCGAAGAACTAGTAGCCGTATTGGCACATGAGGTAGGGCATTATAAAAAGAAACATATAGTAAGTGGTTTCGTTTTATCTATCTTACAGACAGGATTAATCCTCTTCATCCTCTCATTATTTATCAACACGCCTTCATTGTCAGAAGCATTGGGAAGCCCTACACTTAGTGTACACCTCAACTTGGTAGCTTTTGGTATGTTGTTCTCTCCTATTTCGGAAGTAATAGGCATCTTCATGAATTTGCTGTCTCGCAAAAACGAATATGAAGCAGATCAGTATGCAGCAGAAACCTATGATGGCAAAGCCCTCATCAAAGCATTAAAAAACTTGGCTTCTCATAATCTGTCAAACCTTACACCGCATCCACTTTTTGCTTTCATTAATTATTCTCATCCACCCATGCTAAAGAGAATACAGCATATTAAATCTTTGGCTAATGCCTAAAGGAAAAAAAAGAAAAAAATCATCTTTTGGACTTTGGGTCATCAAAGGAATAAAAGAACTGTTGCAATGGTTGTTCATCACCATGACAGTTGCTATACTGTGTAGCTACTTATATTACCACTTTAAATATAAGAGAGATACTACAGATCAAAGCAATATCACTTTGAACAGTTTGCCAGTAGAGGTAGCAAAAACAGAAAAAAACTATGGTAAAAAAGTAGATGAGCTAGCAAAAAAGTTTGACTTACCTGCCAGTTACCTCAAAGCATTGATAAGCTTGGAGTGTTCTGGAAGAAACAAATTTAGCCCACGTTTTGAAAAAAGAATTTATACTTCTCTCAAAGAAGTACGAGAAGGTGTTTACGATCATTTTGGTTCTATCAAAAGGGCTACCATACAAAATGCTAGTAATGACGCACTCAAAAATTTGGCTAGTTCGTGGGGTCCCTTTCAGCTGATGGGCTATCAATGTATAGAGTTAGGAGTAAATGTCAAAGATATTAGAGGTGATAAATCTTTGTATTGGGGTATCTATTGGATCAACAAACGATATGGAAAATACCTTAGGAAAAAAAAATATAAAGACGCATTTCATATTCATAATACTGGTCAACCTATGCCCCACTTTGGAAAACCTTATACATATGATCCAAACTATATCCCTAAAGGCATGAAATATATCAGCTATTTTGAACTCTTAGAAAAAAGTAACTAATATTTTGACACAGGTCTAGGTACGAAGTGATTTAAATAACTTTAACATGGCAAAGAAAAACATCATCCTCCTTACTTTTATTTTTTTAGCACTCACTTTTGTGAGCTACTTTTTTAGTGATATCGTTTTTTATTTGATCTCAGCTATTGTGTTTTCTTTTATCTTGAGACCTTTGGTAAACTTCTTAGACCGGATACGCATAGGAAACATCTCTTCTCCTCGTTGGCTGATGATTTTGTTGTCATACGGTTTTTTGATTATGCTC
>WTJX01000065.1 GCA_011524675.1 Cytophagales bacterium | reverse complement strand
ATAATTGACTGTGTTGTATCATTTAAAAGGCGTAATACGCCTTGGATAAAGGCCAAAATGCTCCCACAAAAGTAACACCAACTAGGAAATGGCTTAATACATGAGATCAAGGCGCTAAATGCGGTCATACCATACGTAATAAGCCACCCATAAGCCCATCCAGAATCAAACGGAGAGTCAATAAAATAGGGGGACTGTGTATAAGCTAAGAAGCTAAAGAATAGAGCGCACAAGGCACAAAAGATTTTCATTGCTGTAAAAAATATCTTTCCCTAACGCTTTACAAGGAGATAAACATGGTTTGATGTCAAATAAACCTCAACATATTTTATTTGTTTGCACTGGCAATACATGTAGAAGCCCGATGGCTGAAGGAATTTTTCAAGAGCGGTTCCAAAAGTTTTCAAAATACAAAGTTTCCTCCGCAGGGTTACATGCGAATCCAAAATCTCCAGCGAGTCAGCAGACTCTTCAGATATTAGACAAGAGGGGGGTAGACTTTTCAGACTTTCGAAGTCAACAATTAGATGTAGAATTGGTAAATGAAGCAGATTACATATTCTGCATGGCCCAGCATCATAAAGACTCCATTTTATTAAGTGTCCCCGATAGTAAGATTAAAGTATACCTGCTAAGCGAATTGATGGACAAGAGTCTTTCAAGGGATATTTTCGACCCTTACGGAATGGACATGAAAGCCTATGAAGAAGTTGAAACACAGTTAGATGAGGCTATATCTAATATATTAGATTTTATTTCTTCCGATAAATAATATAGAAAAACTAGTTATATGATAGTGCTTGGGCTTGGTCAAAATGCCGTAAAAGGAGGACAGGGAGAACAGTTTCTTCAACTGGAAAGAGAACTACAAAAAGCGAAGAGTCTTGGTGCAAACCTTTTTTGCACGCAAGAATTGTTTTTAACTCCTTATTTTTGTCAAGTTCAAGACCCTAAATTTTTTGATTTAGCAGAGGAAATTAATTCAAAAGCGCCTATTGTTGAGAAGCTTTGTAGTTTAGCTGCTGTTACTGAAATCGTTCTAGTAGCTTCCTTGTTTGAGAGGGTTTCAGAAGGTCTTTATTATAATACCTGTGTTATAATAGATTCGGATGGAACATATTTAGGCAAATACCGAAAGTCACACATTCCTCAAGATCCAGGTTTTGAGGAGAAGTTTTATTTTTCGCCTGGTGATACAGGTTATCCTGTATGGGAAACATCTATTGGAATTATAGGCGTTCTTATTTGTTGGGATCAATGGTACCCTGAAGCTGCTAGAATGATGGCATTAAAAGGTGCAGACCTGATACTTTACCCAACAGCAATAGGATGGCTTGAGGAAGAGCGAGAACTCTTAGGCTTAGCTCAGCATAATGCATGGCAAACTGTTATGCAGGGACACGCTATATCTAACGGCCTTCATGTAGCAGCGATTAATAGAGTTGGGCTTGAAGGAGAGATACGCTTTTGGGGGCAATCTTTTGTTTGTAATCCTTATGGTGAAATCATCGCAAAAGCAGATTCCGAATTGGATGAGGTTTTAGTGGTTTCTCTGGATTTAAACAAACAAAAGGAATTTAGGAGGATTTGGCCCTTCTTTAGGGATAGGCGTATCGAAACCTACTCTGACCTCACGAAAAGGTGGATTGAATAGCTGAAGGGATTGGGAGAATGCCCAAGTATAGAGCTGTAGCTACAGAGTATATAATCAATGAAAGAATTGTCGCGACAAGTAGCATTTTTTTACAAAGACCTACCTTAGTAGCCATATCTTCTTGTCGACCATCTCGAAAGGCATTTTTGGCTTGTAATGCATAAACTAGAGCAAACCCTGAAAAGGGGTTTAGCAGGAATACCAAACATGCCATAACAGAAGCTAATAATAAATTTTTGAGAATCTTTGGTTCCTCAACTATTGATTCTACTTTAGTATCAGAAGGTGGTTGGGAGTCCGCTTTATTAAAATCAGAAAACTTAACCCAGTCACTCATTCCTTCCTTCCAAATTTTAGTCTCTACACTTATTTCATTTGAGTTAACCTTATTCTCTAAGTCCTCTAGAGAGACTGGCCCAAGCTGCTTCCCTTTATCAACATAATAAAACAGATTCATAGAGGTCGGACTTAGCAAAGATTTTAGAAGAACCAAGAAATATCTATTCTATAGAGATTCTAGAGTAGCCAAATATTTCTTACCATTATTTACCTCACAATAAAAATCCGCAATATGTTCATTAATGAATGCTTCATCTTGATTTTGGCACGCTTCCTCTAAGTTGTAACACAAGTCACGTAATACTGCTATTCCA
>WTJX01000282.1 GCA_011524675.1 Cytophagales bacterium | reverse complement strand
CTGAACTAAAACCACTCATTTTTTAAAACATAATTATTTTTGTCTGCCTACTTATAGTTATAGTATTTTTGGACGACTACTTATTGTTTTGATACATTATAAAAAACTTATTGTTGTCTATTGAACATAGACTATGGGCTCAATCTACAAAAAGCTAACAGCTAATCCCTAATAGCTCATGACATCGGTCTCACCTGTTGGTATTAAGCCTACATTCGACCTTTGATTTTTATTGTTTGTTATTTTTTGACTTGTCTAAGTTAGGGTAATATGCACCTTATTGGTTTTCTACACATACGCTATCTTTTAATTGTATGAAAATGAATATGAAAATCAAAAAAGGGGGGTACCTTTTATTACTATTGACTACAGCGTTATTGCTTGGCTGTAAAAAAGATGAAAGTTCTGATGATGTGAGTGTTTCAGATACATCTACCGAATCATCGGAGCATATACAAGAAAGTATGTTTGGCAGTGATCTCACCATTACCTCTTTTGAGGTGGTAGAAAGTACTTTTTCTGACGGCAGTACAGGAGATTTTTATCAAATCACCATGCTGTCGGACGGGATAAATGTAGATGACCAAATTTATTGTCCTTCTACTAGTAGTGAATATGGTGGCTTAGCCATATATGATGGTAGTGGAGAACCTATCTTATACCCTATTGGAGAAGAGTTATTTGATTCTATGGAGACGCATGGTTACGACATTGTTTCTGAGGATGGAGATGTTTATGTATTTCCTCCAAGCAGAAATAGCGAAAACCCTGATGATGCTTCTGTCTGTGCAGATTTGTCTAGTAAATATGACTTAAGCCTTACGGTATTAATTCCAGTGAACCCTACAAATGCAAATACACCTTATACTATTGGTGAAACAGAGATGATGGGACTTACTTTAGATGGTATTCATATCGTAAGTGATCCTCCATCTGTAGTTAATGGCATTAGTGGTATGCCACAAGAATCGGTAGTAGTGCCTGCCTTAGATAGGTGTGGTGGTCATGCAGATGCTGCGGGTTATTATCACTTACATTTTGTTCCAGAAGTAATTAATCAAGTATTAGAAAATAATGATATCACAGAAGTGAGCTGTACGCTTTTCGATCAAGTGGCTGAGGGTGAATCAAAACTGATAGGTTTTGCAAAAGACGGTTTTCCTATTTATGCCTATGAGACTATGCCTGAAGGCTTGGATGAGTGTAATGGCATTACAGCTGTAACGGCAGAATACCCTGAAGGTATTTACCATTATGTAGCAAGTACTACTGATTATTTAAACATTCCTCCTTGCCTAAAAGGTAAGTTTAGTAGGGATTGGATTACACTTCATGACTAAATGGAAAAGCCACTTTCAACCTTCAAGCAGAAGGTTGAAAGTTAAAAGTTGAAGGTTGAGTCTAACACACAAGGACATGATTAAACGTAAAACTTAGAACCTATAACCTAAAACGTATATAAACACATGAAACCCGCACGGCGGGAGCGAAAAAAACGAAGGTTAAGGTAGCTCTCACCACTCAAGGGAATGGTCAAAACACTAATTCTAGATTTTAAACATATGAAACAGATATTATACTTTCTTTTTGTATTCAGTATAAAGCTGGGGCTTGCTCATGGGCTGCAAGTGACGAAGTTTGAGTTTGTTCAGCTGAACGATAACCATTGTGAATTTAAGGCGTGGCTACCTATGCACGCTATCTTACATGAGTTTGATGATATAGACGCGGAGTATAAGCATAACCAAGAGGAACTCAAATTATTCAAAGAAAGGATTATTGATTACTTGAAAAAAAATACGTCTATTCGTATCAATAGTAAAAATTATGCTTTAGGATCGGGTAACTTATTATTGGCTGAGCATACGTTTGTCGGATTGAGAATGGAAAATACGCCCGATTCCATAGAAACTTGTCAAATTAGAATAAACTGTTTTGATAAACAGGTAAAGCAGAAAAATATACTGCTTTACCATTCTTTAGCAGAAAAGAAGACGTTGGTATTGAATACTGACAATGATTATACGTTTGAAATAAAGAAGGGTAGAAACTACTTTATGTATTGTATCTTTTCTTCTTTTGCGCTTGTATTGGTCGTACTACTCATATGGTTAAAAAGAATAAAATCATAAGAAAGTTTAGCTTATTATTATAGTAGATAAGAAGCTAGTTTACATTAAAATTTGATTATTCGGTTTTTTACAAAAGTCTGCATTAAGTACAAGGTACAAAGTACGAAGTACAAAGAATGTTTTCTTTTAAGTTGTTTGAGTACTTAAAAGTCAGTACACTATCTTTTTTAAATGCTTTC
>WTJX01000710.1 GCA_011524675.1 Cytophagales bacterium | reverse complement strand
TCAAAATTTTAAAACCGCAGTTTACTGCGTGTAAATGAGGATTTTAAAATTTTGTATAACGCTGAATAAGTGCAAAAGATGGTTTTGCAAAGCCTTCTGAAAATATAAGGTACGATGTATAATGAATGCCGTTATTTAAAGGTTAAAGTGAAAGGCGTAAAGACTTATTAACTCAAAGACATTATGAAGTTTGGCCGTCGGATTCTATTCCACGAAAGTGGAAATACAAATATGACAATACTTATATTTGAATTCATCTATTTTCATGCAAAGCCTTCTATTATTAAATCATACGGAGATTAATTAACTAATGATGAGACTATATATATCTAATTTTCTATTATTTCTTTCTTTTATAGCTGTTTCACAAAACACCGCTCCCGCCATAAAAAAACTTTTTATTAAACCTACTATGCAGGGAGAGCAAGGGATAGTACAAAACATAGTAAAATGTATTGCTGAGGATAAAGAAGATAAAGCGAATGACTTGAGTTATGTTTATCGTATAGTTTCTGGAAAAGCCAAGCTAACACCAGTGAATAATGATGCGATATTGGATGATGTGCTAAGCAACAAAGTAGTTATTGAGTGTAAGGTAACAGACAGTAAAGGTGCTTCTGCTGTCAAAACGTTCTCATACAAAAATAAAACAATTGATAAGAAAAAACTTTATATAGACCAAAATGCATGGTATGGTAGCTTAATGAAAGCACATAAGGAACATCCTGCGATGCAGTTTCAAGAAAGAAACCCTAAGCTTCCCAACGTACTTTTGATAGGTAATTCTATTTCTATAGGCTATACGCCTTTTGTTCAAAAAATATTAAAAGATAAAGCTAATGTGTATAGGATACCTGAGAATGGTGGCGATACACAAAAAGCAGTAAAGAAATTAGATTTTTGGTTAGGAGATAAGCAATGGGATGTCATCCATTTTAATTTTGGACTTCATGATATGAAGCGTCTGATAGGTAACAACCTAGATATAAAAGGTAAAAAAGTGATAAGCGAAAAAGACTATGTGAGTAACCTTGAAAAAATAGTAGCTAAACTAAAAAATGAGACAAACGCCAAGCTTATTTGGGCTACTATATCTGTTGTGCCCAAAGGTGCAAAAGGAAGAATAAAGGGAGAGGAAGTAACGTATAATGAGATAGCTTTGGAGGTGATGAAAAAGAATAACATTCAGATAGATGACCAGTATAAGCTGACTCTTGATCATCCCGAAGATCAACAACCTGCTAATGTTCACTTTCATGAGCAGGGCTGTGAAAGACAGGCTCAGCAAGTAGTACAAGAAATACTTCAATCTTTAAAAAATTAAAATCTTCATGTAAAAGGTTACATGCGATAAGTTGAAAGTCGATGAGTACAGAAGTGAATGTGGCGTTTTTCGGTTTGAACACATAACGCCTGCACAGATGACTATAATCGTAAAGCCTTCTATAAATACTATAAGTCTATGAATCAAAAGAAGTCAACAAAAAGCCAAATAGACCTTAGCAAAGACAAAAAAAAAATCAATGCTACTTTCGATGCTATAAACAAAAATTTGCATGATTTTTTTGATAGTGCTAGTGATATTATTTTGGTCATAGGATTAGATGGAAGCATTTTGTTTGCTAATGATTCATGTAAAAGAGCACTCAACTATAGTGAAGAAGAATTAAGTTTTTTGGAGCTTTCTTCTATACTACATGATGACTATAAAGAGGATACCTTCAAAAAGCTAGATGACATCAGCAAAGGAGAAGATCCTACCAAATTTAGCTCTATATTTTTGACAAAAAACAATCAAAAGCTACAAGTGTCAGGTAGTTTTAGTTGTAATTATGAGAACGATAAGCCTACGGCATATACGGGAATATTTTCAGATAATACAGAACGAAAAAGGGCGGAGAATGCACAAAAGCTCTATTATAGTATATCCAATCTAGTGATAGAAACGACTAACCTAGACAACCTGCTTGAAAGCATACACAAACTGCTCAAACAATACATTGCAGCTAACAATTTTCATTTAGCACTATACAATCAAAAAGAAAATTTATTAGACTTCCCATACTACGTAGATGAGATATTTGGGGGGAAAGTAGATGCTTATAAACGTTCTTTTAGTAAGGGGCTTACTGAGTATGCCATTAGGCAAAAAGGTCCTGTATTCTTATATGAAGAAACGATCAAAGAGCTAGTACAACAGGGGGAAATACAACTTTACGGCCCAGTACCCGATGTGTGGCTAGGAGTTCCTTTAAAAATGGATAACAGAATTATAGGTGCTATTTCTGTAAAAAGTCATAGTGATCGTAATAAATATAGAAGAAAGGAACTAGATCTGTTAGACTTTATATCAGGGCAAATAGCTATAGTAGTAGAAAGAAAGCGTTATGAGGATAAAATAAATAAGCAGAGGGCAAAATTAAACGCCATATTTGAGAGTAGTACGCATCTCATATGGTCTATCAACAGGAACTGGGGCTTAACTTCATTCAATAAAAATTATGCTAAAATAGTTATAGATAAATATGGCTTAGTTCCCGTATTGGACCCCGATGGAGAAAAAAAGCATTTCATACTGGCAGAGGAAAAACAAAAAAGCTTTGTAAAAGCAAAATATCAAGAAGCTTTCAAAGGGCAACCGCAGCACTTTGAAGTAATCATCAATGATCCTAATGGGAAAGAAACATGGAGAGAAGTATTCTTAAACCCTATCTTCTTACCAGATGGGACTATTGATGAGGTGTCGGGTATATCGCATGATATTACCCAAAAAAAACTATCGGACATAGCCATCAAAGATAGTGAGAGAAAGTTCCGTCATATCTTTGAGTCATTTCAAGATGTTTATTACCGTGCAGACCTCAGAGGGAGCATTAAGCTTATCAGCCCCTCTGTAAAAGAACTTATTGGCTATGCACCAGAAGAAGTATTCAATACTAATGTAAACGAGTATTTTGAAACGGCAACTTCACAAAAAGAATTACTCAAAAAGCTTTTCCAAAAGGGACAAGTAAGAAACTATGAAGCTAAGCTTACTACTAAGGAGGGACAAGTATTACAGGTTACCTGTAACTTACGACTGATATATAACTGGGACAATAAGCCTGTGGCTGTTGATGGTGTTATCAGAGATATTACCTACCTACTAGACGCACAAAACGAACTCCGACAAGCCAAAAATATTGCGGAACATTCACTCAAAGTAAAAGAACAGTTCTTAGCCAATATGAGCCATGAGATCAGAACTCCTATGAATGGAATCACAGGAATGATAGACTTGCTCTTAGGCACTCCGCTGGATATAGAGCAAAAAGACTATGTAGATACCATCAAGAAATCTTCAAAAATACTCTTAGAGATACTCAATGATATTTTAGATTTGTCTAAGCTAGAAGCAGGGAAAATGGAATTAAAACCGATACCTGTAAACCTCATCAAGACCATAGAGGAAATACATGCTTTGTTTGAGGCTAGAGCAAGCGAAAAAGGAATAGAATTTAGTTTTTTTATAGATCAAAGTGTCCCTCAATATATAGAGGTAGATGAAACTAGACTGTTACAAATATTGTCGAACCTTACTTCTAATGCTATCAAGTTTACAGATCAAGGGAGTGTAGAACTTCATTTGTCAAATATAACTGCCAACAACAAAGCGCTACTAAAGTTTGAAGTAAAAGACACCGGAATAGGCATACAACAGGAGGATATGGAGAAACTATTCAAAAACTTCAATCAACTAGACAACTCTATGACCAAAGTCTATTCTGGTACAGGCTTAGGATTAGCTATTTCTAAAGAGCTTACTCGTTTGATGAATGGAACAATCAATTTAGAGTCAAAGGTAGGGGAGGGGAGTACCTTTTCGTTTACGATAGAGGTGAAGCTATCCAGTCAAGAGCAAGTAGAAAAACAACTATCCAAGGGTATTTCTGCCTTTTCAGAACATGCTTTTCAATCTATAAAACCACATATCTTGCTTGTGGACGATAACAAAACCAACCGAAAGGTGGCTTCTACTATACTACAAAAAGCGGACTGTATCATAGATCAAGCAGCGGATGGTTATCAAGCGATCCAAAAAGTTAAAAATAAACCAAATTACTATGATCTTATCTTTATGGATATACAGATGCCAAAGTTAGATGGTATATCTGCCTTTCAAGAGATTCAAAAGCTAGGTTTAGAAAAAGCACCTCCTATCATCGCTATGACGGCATATTCTATGAAAGAAGACGAAGAGAGAATACGGAAAGCAGGGATGCAAGATTATCTCCCTAAGCCTATTACCTCGGACACTCTTTTGAGAAAAGTGAGTCAATGGATTAAGCCTATAAAACAAAGTGATACCAAGGAAGCTGATTCGGAGCAAAAGGCAACTGATCCAAACTTTACTGATCCCAACATCATACAACAGCTCAAAGAAATAGGAGGAGAAGAATTACTAGAAAGTATCTATCAAGACTTTGAAGAAGAAACAACAGAGCTGTTGGATGAGACTGTACAAGCACTACAGACCGATACGTATGAAACCATACGCGCTCATATGCACACGATCAAAGGGTCGGCAGGAACGATAGGTCTTAAAGCGATATCTCTAAAAGCGGAAATTCTCGAAAAACAACTAAAAGTAAACGATCACACAAATATCAAACAACAAATTGACGTAATATTGAAGGATTTTGATTACTTTAAGGAAAATTTATTACAACTCATTAATTAAGCCACATGCCAAAGAAAGTCCTCATAGCAGAAGATAGTTCAGTTATACAAAACCTAACCAAAAAAATATTGCAACAGTTGAACTACTCTATAGATACTGTGAAAAATGGTGAAGCTGTACTCAAAAAAATGAATGTTGAAGACTATGATATTATTCTCATGGATATCAATATGCCCAAAATGGACGGTATGGAATGCACCAAAACCATCAGAGCATTAGAGAACCAAACCAAAGCGCAAGTACCTATAGTCGCGATTACGGGTAATGCAAAAAACTATACTGAAATAGACTTTGAAGAGGTGGGTATAAACGAGTACCTAGAAAAACCCATCAACTTTGACGAACTGGTTACCGTTGTAAAAAAATATACAGAATAGTGCGCATGGAAGTAAAATATACCAAAGGCTTTCTCAATAAGCTAGAAGATATCTTTTCAGAATCTTCGTATATATTGAGGTATGAAAAAGGGAATTTTAAGTCTGGTTATTGCATACTCAAAGAATCTCAGATTGTCATCATCAACAAATACTATACCTTAGAGGGTAAGATCAACTGTGTTTTGGAGATACTAAGCCAATTGGAGATAGACGCCGATCAACTTAGTGCTAAGAATGCAACATTGCTAGAAAAGATTATCGAAAACGCACAAAAAGAATGACAATTACATTTTTAGGTACAGGCACATCGCAAGGAGTCCCCGTCATAGCATGTGCCTGCAATGTATGCCAGTCGCAAGACCCTAAAGACAAAAGATTAAGGAGTTCCATACACATACAGCTAGACCATCAATCACTTGTCATAGATACAGGACCAGATTTTCGTCAGCAGTTGCTAAGAGAAAATATAACACAACTGGACGCTATACTCTATACTCACGAACATAAAGACCATACCGCAGGTTTGGACGATGTGAGAGCTTTTAACTATAAAGACAAAAAAGCAATGCCTATCTATGCAGAGCAAAGAGTGTTGGATAGCCTCAAAAATGAGTTTCAATACATCTTTTCTGACTACCCTGGAGTACCACAAATAGAACTAAATCCCATTGTAAATGAACTATTTACAGTACAAAACACCGCCATACAGCCTATAAGAGTATTGCATAAAAATCTACCCATCTTAGGCTATAAGATTAGACAATTTGCCTACATCACAGATGCAAGTTATATTGGTCCTGAGGAATTGGAAAAGCTGCAAGGGATACATACCCTTGTGCTCAATGCTGTAAGAAGAGAACCACATCATTCACACTTTACACTCACGCAAGCATTAGCACTATTTCAAAAAATACAACCGACGCAAGGCTATATTACACATATTAGTCATCAGCTAGGCAAGCATCAAGATGTTAGCAAAGAGCTACCATCCAATATTCAACTAGCTTATGATGGATTACAACTCATATGCTGAAATAGTATCTGCTCGGTTAAATGCATATTTCTAAGGATGATATGGCGTAAAATTGTCCTATTGATAATAAAGATTTTTGAACAATTACTTTAGTTCAAAAGTTTAGAACTATGTGTTAAACTTTTCGTATAAAAAACCATCTAAAACTTGAAAACCACTAAATACATCATATGATATTTTTTTCAGATCAAATTCGTAAGGCTTTTTCTTATTTTACCTTAAGCGTTGCCTGTATTTTTTTGCTTGGCTGTGGTGATAAAGAAAGTACTACAGAAATAGAAACAGAAACCACAATTGACATCACTTTAGCAACATATAAGGCTATTTACAGTGAAGATAGCGATGATATAGAGTTGTTACTTTGGTTGAATAGTAATGATACTTCTACCGCTGTAACACTGACTAAGACTTTAGAAGGTACGGCTACAGAAACAGAAGACTATACGCTCACTTTAGATACCGCTTCGTTTAGAAGCTTAAGCGATACCATAGCTGTTATCATTTCGCTAGTAGATGATACAGAAGCAGAAGAAGACGAGACTATAGAGCTTGCCTTGACTTTTGAAAAGAGAGAAAGCTCCGAAACCTATTATGTGAATTTAACCATTGAAGACAATGATGGCTACTGTGCACAAACCCACTACACGCAGCAAGTCAATATAAGCTGCGATCTTCAACCTGATGCAGGGATTACAAGTCTATACACTGAAACCATTAGCGGTGATGAACGACTCATTACTTCAAACAACTATCCTAACCATGCTTTTGCAGAAGCAAACCATAGCGTACAAGAACAAACTCTTTCCCTAACGGTAGATGCAACACCTAGTTTGGCAACAGAGGTAACTTCTATACTCCAAACCACCAATCAACCCAAATATAGCTTTGGCATCGCTTTGAATGGCGTTCTTCTCTCTCCTTCACCTGCTACGCCTTTTATTTTTGAAGACATAAGCGATCCAGATAATGTAGAATATAACTGGAACTGGGTATTTGAACCAACAAATAACATTGGGGCAGGTTCTGACTGGGTAAGTCTAGATTGTAATTCTGCACACACTAATGGTCAAGGTGAGTATCATTATCACGGAAAAATGTATGCTTACGCAGATACTCTATTAGACGGCTTAGGTTCTGGCACGACCATCCCTACAGAGCCTGTACAGATAGGCTGGGCAGCAGACGGATATCCTATTGTTTACCTATATGGTCCTGACGAAAGTGGTAGCATAGTAGAGCTAACGGCTAGTTATAAACTAAAGGATGGCTACAGACCTGGGGATGGCATACACGCACCATGTGGTGAGTACAATGGGAAATATACCAATGACTATGAATACGAAGAAGGTTTGGGAGATTTAGATGAGTGTAATGGTATAGAAAGAAGCATTACTCTCACCACAGCGCAAGGAAGTGAAACTTTCAACTACTTTTATGTTATTACTAATGACTTTCCCGTAGTGAGTAGATGCTTTGCAGGTACGCCAAACGCCTCCTTTGACTAAAAATTACGATCATCAGTATGATAATACCATATTTAAAGTCAAAGGTCTAATGTTAAATGCAACATTGATTTTTGCT
>WTJX01000093.1 GCA_011524675.1 Cytophagales bacterium | reverse complement strand
GAAAAAGGTTGCACTGGTATAATAAAAAAGAAAATCCCCCTTCTCAAAAAGAAAAAAGGGGGATATTGGGCAAATGACATCTCTACATGTCATCGCATAATTAAAGCCTTAGAAAACAGTACGCTAAAGGAAGGCTTTGCATAACTAAGGTTTTACGAAACCTTCTAAAAATCTGTAATGATAGTATTGATTTTGTTGATTCTGCGTCCGTCCAACTTTTCTAATGTAGATGTTCCACTACCTGTATTGTCCATATCACCTTTTTCGGCATGAATGAAATAGATTTCAGAAGCTAAATTTTTAAATGTAGTGAATCCCTTTGCATTGGTAAGTTGTGGCTCTCCAACAGGGTTCTTTCTTTCTTGATAGTCTTTCTTAGAAGTATAGAGTGTTACCTTGACTCCCTCTACCCTATTGCCTGTATCATTCAATACGGTAACCATCAACTTTGTTTTAACGATTCCTGTTTGCTCTGCATGTAGTCCTGTACACAAAGCTATCATAATGATGATGAAGATATTTCTTTTCATTTTATTAGGTTGTTTATTTTAAAAAAATTAGGGTTATAGAAGACGTTGAAAAACCTTAGTAAAGTTTACACCGCTTTTACACTAAAGTCTTCTAACTTTTGAAAAAATTAAGTTGCACTAGTCAAATCTCACTAAAGTTACGAAAGTTTGACATTAAAAGTTAACTGATTTACTGTAATTTCTCAGTACTACATTGCAGTAGCAGGATTACCAAAAACAGTTTGATCGTTTTCTACACTCTTTATAACTACTGAGCCGGCACCTATTCTAGCATTACTACCGATATTAACTCAACTTACTATCGTTACTCCTGAACCTATAAAAGCACCTTCTTCTATTTCTACCCCTGCATTGATGATACTCCCCGCTCCTATTTGTACAAAATCGGCTATTTTGGCATTATAGTCTATCAAACTATTTGCATGGATAAGGCAATGATGCCCTACATCTGCACCTGTAGCTATTACTACTCTTGCAGCGACTAAATTGCCATGCCCTAAGTTTGCTTTTGGAGAGATTTCCGCACTAGGATGTATTGCATTGGCGGGCATTACTTTGCGCCTTTCTTTGAGCAAGCTCACATAACTTTTCCTATCGGATGTGTCTTCTATGGCAACAAAGGCATCGCATTTATGCCCTATAAACTTCAAGAAACCGTCATCTTCTGGCGACCCTAAGACTGACACTTCCCCTATTTCTGTGTTGTGCAGTTTTTCGTCTTCATCTAAAAAACAATATACGGTAGTATTGTTAGACTCAAATATGTCTAAGGCTACCTTCCCTAAGCCCTCTGCTCCAATGATGATTACGGGTTTTAGTTCCATAATAATGTATGTGTGATTTATTTATTGACTTGTATGTTATTGTTATGCTCTTTGTATGTCTCTATGACACTGGTGATATCACCTACTTTCACTAGGCTACCGTCCTCTATCAAAGCAGCTCTATCACAAAGTTTCATCATATCTTGCAGTCCATGAGAAACAAATAAAATAGTAGTTCCCGCCTCTTTGATCTCTCGTATCTTTTGATAGCATTTTTCTTTAAACTTAATATCTCCCACAGAAAGCACTTCGTCTATGATGAGTATTTTGGGTAGTTTGGCGGTAGCGATAGCAAAAGAAAGACGCGATTTCATGCCACTAGAGTAACGTTTTACCTGCATAGATAAATCTTCGATACTCAGCTCGGAGAAAGAAGCTACCTCTTGTATCGTTTCTTTTATTTCGCTTCTAGTTCTGCCTAGCAGCACACTACATATTTTGATATTGTCTATACCTGAAAGCTCGGGCTGCAAGCCTACTCCTAACGATAATAAGGGCGCTATCTGTCCAAAGACTTCTACTTTGCCTTCTGTAGGGTAAAGTACTTTTGATATTAGCCTAAGCAGCGTACTCTTACCTGAGCCATTACGACCGATAAGCCCGAAAACTTCTCCTTGGTAAACTTCTAGATTGATTTGGTGTAGCACTTGCTTTTGATAGTAGAAAGCATTTTTACCAAATTTGAAGAGTAACTCTTTAAAAGAAGTAGCACCTCCCTTCTGCACGGCATAGGCAAATGACATATCGGATATTCTGATAGCTGTTTCTTTGAAAGAATTCATAGCCGACAAAGTTAATTATCCGTGGGAAATTAAAAAATTAAAAATAGTGTTTAGTGGTTAATATTGAGTTATGGATTATGTGTTATGAGTTTTTTTTAGTGATTAGAGATTAGTGGTTAGTGATTAATAAACTTTATACTAATTCTACTTTACGAAGTTAGGGCGTTTCCCTTCGGGT
>WTJX01000576.1 GCA_011524675.1 Cytophagales bacterium | reverse complement strand
TAAGTGAAGAGCGGGATTCTTTCCTATGTTTTTTTTTCGTTTAGGCACACAATTTGAACAGCGGCTCTAGTAAAAATGACTATGTTGTTTCTTTGCCTTCTAGTAGAAGGCTTTACAAAACGATCTTTTACACTTATTCAGTGTTATACAAAATATTAAAACCCTCATTTACACTCAGTAAACTGCGGTTTTAAACTATTGAAAGCCTTGACTAAGCACAAAACCTTAGTGATGCAAAACCTTCTAATAAGCTAAATACACTATGCGCCATACCGAACAAATAGAACAACTACTTTTTAGCCTATTATTCACAAAAATAGTTAACATTAAACTTTTCCTTAAGGGAGAATAATTGTACTTTACCTTCATAAATATTTTATATGAGAAAAATAATATGTAACCTATTGCTATCATGCTTATTGCTTACCCTCTCTCAAAACAGGTCATTAGCTGTTGAAGAACAAGACTCTTTGGCGCTACTCAAAATCTTTGAGACGATGGACGGGGAAGTTTGGCTAGATCAGTGGTTTGTAGAGGATAAAGTATCGGGCTGGTTTGGGGTAACAGTCAAAGACAACAGGGTCGTAGGCTTAGAATTACCCGAAAACGAGCTGTTTGGTGAGTTGCCAGAAGAAATAGGTAACCTTACAGCACTAAAGATACTCAATTTGTCTGCAAACAGAATAGAAGGAGAGCTACCAGAAACCATAAAAAACTTGACAAGTCTTGTATATATCAATCTTGCAGAAAACTATATCAGCGGTGAGCTGCCCGAGTCTGTAGGAGGTTTTAGTCACCTCAAAGAACTGGATGTAAGTTTTAATGATTTTACAGGATTGCTTCCTAAGTCTTTAGGAGAACTTACAGAGCTAAGGTATTTAGAGTTAAACAACAATCATTTTGAAGGATCTATCCCTAGTAATTTTGGAAACGACCATGAATTGATCGTATTAGATTTATCTTCCAATGAAATAGGTGGTTTCATTCCCTTGGAGCTAGGAGAAATGCACAAAATCGAAGAGCTATACCTCAACAATAACAAGTTGGTAGGTACCATACCCGATGTATTTGCTACCCTTACCAATTTGGAGATTTTGGAGCTTGAAGACAATTTCCTTACAGGAATGCTTCCCAAAAACTTCAGTTCCCTGTCTCATTTGTCAACTGTGAATGTAAACAATAACGCAATGAACCTTGAAGACCTCAAAAAGTATGATAGCGACAACACTTTTTTACACTTCACCTATAGAAGGCAGAAAAAGACAGTAGCTGGCAGAAGGTGATATAGTAGATAAGAAGCTAGTTTACATTAAAATTCGATTATTCGGATTTTCACAAAAGTCTGCATTAAGTACAAGGTACAAAGTACGAAGTACAAAGAATGTTTTCTTTTAAGTTGTTTAAGTACTTAAAAGTCAGCACACTATCTTTTTTAAATACTTTCTGTGGCTAAAGCTTTTAGCAATTAGTTCTTATTTTGATTAAATAGAAGGCTTTGCAAAATTCAGGTTTTGCAAAGCCTTTTGTTTATTTGGTGATCTTGATAGAATTCATGATTTGATTGATAGCAGGCTGCCAGTAGCCCTTCTGGTCATATGGGCATTGAAAGTTAAAAATATACTTCCTTTTTTTGACAAAGCAATACTGCAAATAGCGATAAATCTTCTTCGTTACTTTTGCATCGGTAGCCGTTTTTGACTCTAGCTCAGCCTCAAACTCAAACACAATCATATCTCGCTTATTGATCTGTTTTATCTCGTCTTGATAAAACTTCACATTCTTGGCGTATGCCTTGATAGATGACCTAAAGAAACTTTTTTCAATGACGACATTACGCTCTATAGGCTTTGGCTTTTTAAAGCCTGGCTGATAGAAGCCTACCGTATCATATATTTCTGTTACCGTAAGGGTAATTTTTTCGCCTCCACCGATAAAGGCTATTTTGGGAGCATAGTCATTGCCAAAAGCCCCCAAAGATTGCACGCCATCTACACGGTAGATAGAAGTAGGAGAAAGCATTTTTATGTTTTTACCTACTGTGATGGGTGCTAACATTTCTTGTGAAAATACCTTTCCCACAAAAAGACATACCAAAAGGAGTACAAATCGTTTCATCAAAATCACTTCAAATTTAATTTTTTAACATTTAACAGCTAAACTAGTTAGTTTTAGTTTATTTTTGGCACTTTAAATAAATAAAGTCTTCTTGTAAACAAAAGAATAATAAACATTCGGTAAAGTCCACCTACTAAGTAGTCGTCCAAAAATACTTATGATAAAAAACGGCTATTTTAGTTCATCTCATCGTTAGAAA
>WTJX01000534.1 GCA_011524675.1 Cytophagales bacterium | reverse complement strand
TAAAATTTTGTATAACGCCGAATAAGTGCAAAAGATGGTTTTGTAAAGCTTTCTTTTCAGTAATAAGTCCTTAGATCATACGTCCAATTTTAAACCATAGTTCACTTTTCATGGATGGGACATCCTTTTTATTTACTCTTAAAGATGCCCTACGGAACATCTTGAAGAGCAGGATTTAACGAATACTTACATTTTCTTTCGTCTTATGTCTAGCTTCTTACGTCTCTTTCAATGATAATAGCATTGTATTCCCTCCAGTCCTATTATTCCAATTTTCTGAATGAGATCAAAAAAGCTATCAAAGAAACAACCAGTCCAATGGCGTAATATAGCGCATCTTCCCACATGGCAAAGATGACTTTACCAATCAAGAATAATAATGAATAGGCAAAGGTGATAGAAAAGAGCCACGAGAGAAAATGATAGCCCAAAGGCTTTTTGATGACCATGCTTTTACCTATACCTTTTGCCCACCATCCAGCAGGTTGTACTTTCCTGTAAAAGTTGCGTAGTGTCTCTTTAGACTCTGCTTGCGTAGCAAAAGTAACCACTAACCATACCACAGTGGTAATGGCTACGATAAGGTTATATAGTAAGGTATCTGATATTGGTTCAAAATAGATCGAAACAGTAGGGATGAGTAGCAGTCCTTTGAGAATAAAAGGTGTAAATGTAGCGGCTATCTCACTCCAAGCATTGATGCGCCACCAATACCAACGTAAGATAACCACTAAGCCAAGCCCTGCACCACAGGAAATCATAAAATTTGCTGCACCATCAATAGAGTCTATTTGGGTGGTAGCAAAAGTAGCTAAAAGCATAGTTCCTAGTGTTAGTAGTTTTGCTACTAAAATATAATGCTTACCAGCTTCTTCTTGGGAAGAAAAATCACTTTTTGGTTTGATGAAGCGTGCATATAGATCAGAGGTGAGGTAACTTACACCCCAGTTGAGCTGAGTAGAGATCGTACTCATATAGGCACCTAAAAAAGCAGTCAACAAAAGTCCTTTTATCCCTATGGGTAAATGGTCGTTCATTGCCATCACAAAAGCATTACCAGACTCGTCTATCGGTAGGTTTGGATATAATACTAAGCATGCTAGCCCTGTAACGATCCAAGGCCAAGGGCGAATACAATAGTGTGTAACTTGAAAAAATAGTGTTGCCAATAAAGCGTTTTTTTCATCTTTAGCACTCATCATTCGTTGAGCGATATAGCCCCCTCCGCCTGGTTCTGCCCCAGGGTACCAACTCATATACCATTGTAACATCGCAAAAGTCAAAAACGCACCTACCGTAATACTATACACATGAGGGTCTTTTTCTCCTATTCTTGGAAAAAACTCAAAACGCCAAGCAGGGAGTTTTTCTTTGAGTCCAATAATACCCCCTACACTTTCATGCTGAATCAAGATAATCGCAAGAATAATGCACCCAAGCATAGCAATAATAAACTGTACAGCATCGGTAATGATGACCCCTTTGAGTCCTGCAATAGCACTATAGAGGGCAACAAGTAGCATGATGCCAAAAATGTAGTAGATCACTAGCTCTTTGTCTATTCCAAAAAAGATGGTGAGTATGCTTCCAAGGGCGACATTGACCCAGCCTATGATAACGATATTGATGAACAAACCCATATAGACCGCTTTTGCAGCTCTTAAAAACTCAGCAGGCTTGCCACTGTAACGAAACTCTATCAGCTCTAGTTCTGTCGTTACTTCTGCTCTACGCCATAGTTTGGCAAAGAAAAAGGTGGTAAGCATTCCACCAATAAGCATATTCCACCATAGCCAATTGCCAGATATACCATGTTGCGCTATTTTTTCGGTTACCCACAGCGGAGTGTCTGCGGCAAAAGTTGTGGCTACCATAGAGATACCTGCCAGATACCAAGGCATATTTCTTCCTCCTAGAAAAAAACTGTTCATATCCTTACCAGCCTTATTTTTAAGTCCAATGCTTATGAGGATAATAACACTCAAAAAGACTGCTATAATAGTGATGTCAAGATAATGTAAGCCCATGAAAAAAGTTTAATCAAAACCTGTAAATAAATATTTGAATACATAAACCTACATAATTCTTGCAATATGAGAGTAGCTTCTTTGAGTTAAAATTTCAAATAAGTCAAAACTAGGCTTGTAATCTTAGGCAAATCATCTATTTTTGTAGCCTTATTTAAAATGATGGGTTAAGTACTAGTACTTAACATAGCAACAATATTATGAGCGTTTTAGTAAATAAAGATTCAAAAGTAATCGTCCAAGGATTTACAGGTTCTGAGGTGACTTTCCATGCTGGACAGATGATCGAG
>WTJX01000655.1:2721-7734 GCA_011524675.1 Cytophagales bacterium | reverse complement strand
GGCGAAGGGACGTTGATTATATTTCCACTTTCGTGGAATGTGATCCAGTCGTTTAATTGGATGGTTTATGCTATCGATGTCTGTGCGTCTTATGGGTACGAAGTATAGGGTACAAGGTACAACGAAAAGTATGTGTATAATGACGTAAAGACCTTAAGACTTACAGGCATAGAGACGTTAAAGGCAGGATCTTATTCCACGAAAGTGGCATGTATTAATTAAAAATGAATAATGGAGCTAGGGTACGAAGTACGAGGTACAAGGTACAACGAAAAGTATGTGTATAATGACGTAAAGACCTAAAGACTTACAAACGTAGGGACGTTAAAGGCGTAAAGCTTTTTTAACATGAACACCTGAACACTTGAATACTCGAACACTCGAACACATTTTAAAAATGAAAAAATTATTCTCTACCATATCGTTTTTGATGGTTCTGCTTACAAGCATGTACGCGCAGGTGCAGCCTGTTACTTCAAACTTGAACTTGAAACCGCCTTATTCTACGGTTTATGCAGACTATCTTTCTCCTATTGCTGATAAGTTAGAAGCAACCATAATATTGAATGACACTAAAGAGCCGTCTTTGGATGTACGTATGCACTTGACCATCGATGGAGAAGGTATTATCCTAGAAACGAAAGAAAACTTTTTTCCTAGCGAAATTATTACGCTCTCGCCAGGGGTGCCGACCATCGTACAGCACGGTAGCTGGGCGGAGTATTTCAATCTTAATAATATTGACTTTTCGGGTATCACCAAACAGGACTTTGCCAATGGTGGACGATTTCCCGAAGGCTTTTATACCTTTACCTTAGAGGTAAGAGAGTATTATACAGGTAAGGTGGTAACTAACCCTGTTAGTGCTATTGCGTGGTTGAAACTCAATGATGAGCCTACAGCTGTTTCGCCTATGTGTGGCGATGTGATCGAAATTGTTGGAGGACAAAATATCTTTTTCCAATGGC
This sequence comes from Cytophagales bacterium, assembly GCA_011524675.1. Lineage (GTDB taxonomy): Bacteria > Bacteroidota > Bacteroidia > Cytophagales > JAAEPT01 > WTJX01. The sequence goes on along the minus strand of WTJX01000655.1, from coordinate 6,766 downwards.
AGCTCAATACGCCTACGGCTTCGGGAACAACGCCTACCATTCCACGTTATAACTTTTCTTTGTATGAGGTGCTAGCACAAGAAACTGACCCTCTCTATGCAAGAACCAATGGCAATACCATTTTGGTGTATGAGCAGGATGAGTGGGCAACGACGAGCTTGCTGTATAACCTCGCACAGCCAACTCTTGATCAAGGGAAACGCTACCTATGGAGAGTGCAAGCATATGATCTCAATGGAAATAATGTCTTCCGTAATGACGGTTTCTTCGCTGAGGATTGCTGGTTTTACTATGGCTACCCTATCAATGGAAAGATCGAAGCTAAAACACCAGAGGAGGAACATAAATTTAAAAATACAGAAACACAGATTCTGACATGGTCTGCGCCCGATAATCTTACAACGAATCAGTCGTATCACTATGAGCTAAAGGTGTATGAGATAGACAGGGATGCAACGCCCGATGAAGACGACCTTGCTTTTGCCCAAGCGTGGTACAAAAAAACACTTTCCCCTACGACTTCTACCGACGACTGGGCAGAGCAGATTCCAGACAAATTTAAGAAAGAACAACGCTATGCGTGGCAGGTAAAGGCGTATACGGGGCAACAAGAAATCGCTAAGAGCGAACTGCATACCTTTTATGGCCCGCCATTGTTGGGAAGCTTTAAGGCAGGGATGCACACCGTACACTTAGACGAATTAGAAAGTGCCGACCTTACTAATTTTTCAGGTAAAGGAAGAGTAAAAATCTTTCAAACCGACACCGATTCCACTTTGACCGAAGTGGTGTTTTCGGGCTTGACGGTCAAAAAAGTAGCAGGGAGGTACGTATTGGATCAAGGAGAAATTACCTATCCGATCAGCGATGATCTCGAATTTGAATTGTCCCCAAGGTTAAAAGATAATGGCAAGGCTTACTTTTACCCTAAGACGGTAAGGCTCAACAAGGACGAATTATCAATCAAAGGGCATACGGAATGGTTGTTTCCGCACCCTATCCAAGAAGGAGAAGCCTTGCTAAAAACCAAAGACGAGTGGTTCAACTTTGATGATTATTCCCCTTTCGGGAAAAGTGGTTTTGAACAGGAGTTGAATTTAGCCTTGATCGACCCTTATGGCTTTACGATGACGCTAGCGACAGATTCGCGCATTCTACTATTCAATGATGAGTACGAACTTTTCTTTAACGGCACGATTCAATTCCCCGAAAGGGTGAAAAATATTGATGGAGAGCCATTGAGCATTGCTTTTGAACGTTTGGAGCAGGTGCATTACATCAAGCAATCGGGTATTTCCTTTGCCAAGGGCATCAAGATGATAGATAATCTATCTATCTCCATCAATACAGATGACTATATTTTTGATTTGTCCGAAGAACGCTCGCCTAAGGGACTAGAAGACAAAGAGTGGAAAGGCTTTTACCCTAAAAATATCTCGCTGATCTTACCGCAAGCGATGGATAAGACGGGACAACTGGAAATGAGAAGACAGCTGTCGATGGACTATAGCCAGTTTGCCACCAAAAAAGTAAGGTCGTGGATAGACCCTTTGGGGCTTACGTTTATTTGGGAACACGACTTCAAAGGCTCGCAAGAGTTTACCTTCAATTCTTTTCCGATGAAGATGGAAGAGGCGAATATCTCCATTAAGGAAAACACTATTTCTGCTAGTCAGTTTGTAGGAAGCATACAGATTCCTATCATGGATCCAACCAAAGACTATGAGGTGGAATTGGCGATTACAGAATCGGGCTTTGGTGAAGGCTATTTAAAACAAAGTTTGGCGAATCAAAAGTTTGTCTTTAGTCCTTATGGTGGTGAGAATAGAACTGAGTTTGCTATCAAACAAGCTGTCTTTGCTGCTTCTGAAAGTGGTGGCAAAAAGGATCATTTGAAAATGGTGGTGGACATCAATATGGATGCCTTGAGTATTAAGAACCTCAATATCAAAGACTTTAGAATTTATGGAGATTACTTCATTGGTTTTGAACAAAGAAATGGTTTGAAGGAAGTAAATGCGGTGGGCGACTTTAATGGGATTCCGTTTGAGCTATCAAAGATTTGTGCTTCACTACAAGATGGGAATTATGTGTTTAGCTATTCGGGAAAGATGAAGGGGGATGCAGGCTTCAAATCTCCTACAGGAGACGGGCCACCAGAAATTGCTTTTCATAGTTCGGCACGAGCAGGCGATGAGGTAACCAATGCTACGGCAGGCAATCGCATAGCTGCGGGAATAGTAAAACCTGCGCTTGCTGGTGATCTGGATAATAAAAAGATACAAATGACTTTTGCTTTCGCTTATGAAGACGACATCATTAGCATTCGCAGTGAGCTATACCGCACGCCAGAGTCTGACCCTGAGTGGGGAGATCAGTTCAAAGGGGAGATTGAAGGAAAACTCAAACAACCTGCCGAAATGGAGATGGGCGGACTTATTACCTTTGGAAAGAAAGGAAAGGAAAACTACTTCTACATTACAGCTTATGCGGTAGATGAAAATGGTGAAGGCGTTACGGTAGGCCCTAACATCAATATGTTGGGCTTTGAAGGAAGGCTGTACCATAAAATGAAGATCGAAGAGGGGCAGTTGGCGATTGATCCAAGCACGAAAATGGGCGCAGCCTTGTATGGGCAATTTATGGATCAAGCCTCACTAGGACAAAAATACATGATTGATGCAGGAATAGAAATCAAAAGTACGAATAGTAATACAGATGTCGTGATTACGGGGGATGCGTCTATCTTTAATAGTGAAGGAAGAGCACCTTCTGTCATGGCAAATGCGACCAAAAAAATGAAGGAAGAAGTAGTGAAAGAAGGAATAAAGCAAGCCTTACGTACTTTTGGTCCTATTGATGAAAAAGTTGATTTGGGCAGTGGGCTAAAGACTCATTTTCTTCTTGATGAAAATTCGGGTTCGTTAAGCATAGACAAAGACGGTTATCAAATCAAAACGTATGGTAAAATAGACGGTGCTGCACCTTTTGGTGGCGTGGAGCTATCCAAAGCAGAGGACAAATTAAAAGTAGAGGGTGATGTCAATGGAATGACGAGTGTCAACTTTGAAAATCAAGCGTTGAAAGCTGGAATGAGCTATAAGCCGAATACGGGGGGGACGTTTAATTTGAATTACGATAAGCTTATTATTGAAGGTGGTGCTGATATTAGTAGTAAAGTTGGAAGGCTAGATTTTACCTATGATAATGATTATAAATTATTGCTAGACGGTGACTACAATACTAAAAAAGGGGAGCTGACTTTTAGTTATGGTGATTTGGGTATAGATGCCAAAGCGGATATGAACAATACTAGCGGGGAGCTAGAAGTGAATTATGCAGGTAACGCCTTTAGTGCAGAGGGAAGTGAAGGCAAAGGGGCTTTTGCTTTATTGATTAATGCGTCGGAGAAGTTAGAATTGAGTAGTGCCTACGACCAAACATCGGGAACACCAGAAGCTTCATTGCATTTAGGGCTGGGACAAAATTATTTCAACCTCATCAAAGCTAGCCAAGCAGGTAAGCTAGAGGCGGAGTCTGAGGTAGATGGTAACTACTTCAAGTTGATAGGAGATGTCAACACAGGTGCAGATTTAGAAGCGGAGATTCAAGGACAAAGTATTACGGCATTTATCAATAGGGAGAAGCAAAGCGGTGGTTTTGTGCTAGATGCTTCTGAGGTGTATGTGAAAGCTGAAGCCAATAAGTCGGAGCAAGCAGGAGCATTTCAACTAAGGAAAGGAGCTATTGATGTTGGCTTAGATGCAAATGGGGCTACTAATGAAGCTCATTTAAATGCCAAAATGGATGGAAGGATAGTAAGGTCTGATGTTACAGACTCGGAGCAGTCTTTTTATGTGGCGATGGATGGTGTAAAGCTAGGGGCTATCCACAGTGCAGATTCTACAGGCTTGTTTATAGAAGAAGGCAAAAAGTACTTTGGTGTAGGAGGTGATCCTGAAGAGAAAAAAGGCTTTTTGGACATAAGAAATGACAAGGAAGAGATTTTTCTTCGTGCCGATGCTCCCGCAAAAGTCGGCGAGCT
>WTJX01000655.1:0-2621 GCA_011524675.1 Cytophagales bacterium | reverse complement strand
GACTTTAGTTATGATGGGGCTGAGTTGAGTTTGAGCGGTTTGATGGCAGCAGAAGGAAACGGAAAGTTGAACTTATCGTCGGGAGGAATTACCATCGGGCTAGAGGGTGGTGCTAGTGCAGAGCTAAACCGCTTGACGTATCAAAAGGGCAACGACCTCATGAATGTTGCGGTAAATAAAACGGCTACAGAAGGAAAGGCAAGCATTCAATTGGATGGAAACAAATTAGCGGCTGCCTTTACGCCTACTACACAATATGCAAGCTTGTCTTTTGATGAGGATAGTATTAGACTAGATCACTTAGGCGCAGGAAAAGGGAAAATAGCAATGCGCTATCAAGAGATGAGTATGTTGGGAACGGCAGACCCGTCGAACAAACAAGCTGCCTTTGACTTCAAAACACCTGACAACCAATTGAACATAGAAGCAAATGCTAAAGATAAGGCAGGGACTTTTGTGTTTGAAAACAAGCAGTTGAAAGCGAGTGGTGTCTATGGAGTAGGAAAGAAAGGATTTGCTGCAAATTATGAAGGCGACTATGTACGCATGAGTCAAGACAAAGGCAAAATAGAGGGTGCTTTGAAGTATCAATCCGATTCTGTTGCTTTGAGTTGGGATCCTAAAGAAGTGAAAGGAAAAGTGGATTTTGCCTATGGTGAAAATACAATCAATGGGTTCATAGACAAAGAAGCTTTGGCGATGGCTCTTAAAATGGATGTAGAAAAGATGCCTTGTAATTTTGACTTTGAAGCCAATCCAGAGGTATTAAAACTATCTGTTGACAAATCTTGCCCTACGGCTTTGGACTTAGCGTTTAATCCATCGTCCATGCTTCCGAATGAGTTTACGATAGGCGATATGAGCTTATCATTTAATCCCGATGATCTTTCTTTTGACTTAGGGGCTGTGTCTTTGGCTATCGAACCTGACTTTAGCATTTCATTTGACATAGACGGTCAATCCATCGCTTTCCCTTCATTGCGTGGTATGGATGACTACTCTGCCAACAACATCAAAGGGATGCTAATCAATGGGAAAGCATTTGATTTGAGTTTGGCGGAAACCAGTGGTTTTGACTTTGCCACAGGTTTTGGAAAAATCAATATGCAAGACTACATCAATCAAAACATTGCGATAGATTTTCAAACCAACGAGCTTATATTGCTTTTCCTTGATTATGATGTAGCGATGACGTTTGACATTCAAAAGGGATGGAATTTGAAGATGACCAATGAATATAAGTTAGACATTGCCATGTCTTACCGAAATGAATGGAAAAAAATCAACCTCAATATTCCCGACTACTTTGCCATCGACTTAAAACCTCAAGCCTTGAATGTACAATTTGATGGGGTAGATTTCATTGCTGCAACGCCTCAATCGTTAGCCTTGACCTATCAAGAGTTAAGTCTTGGTTTCGATCAGTCCTTATATACCTTCAACCTAAAAGATCAAATCAACCTATCATTAGGCGACGAACTGAAACTAGGTTTAGGGGATATAGAAGCAGGCTTCATCAAAGAACAAGGTTTATCGTTTAGCTTGAAAGATGAATTTTCTATCAATATAGGAGCGTTGAGTGCTTCGGCTAGCTACAAAGGCATTTCATTAAACTTTGTAGAAGGCTATAAAGGGCTAGAAGCTGCATTTGGCAACAAAACAATCAGCTTTACGGGTACTTCCTTGGGTGTTTCTTTTGATGACTATGGCATGAGCTTAGACCCTGAGAAACTAAGCTTTCAGATAGATAAAGACTTTTTGAATATGGAGACTTCAGGGGTACTGGCAGCACAATTTGGGGACTATGATTTGTCTATAGACCAAGAAATAGGCATGAGCTTTAGCGCACCACAGGCAAGCATCAGCTTGGCAAAAGATAGGCTTACGGCTATATCGGGAGACTATCAGTTTGATCTAGGTTTCGATCAGTCTTTTGCTTTCAAAACACCAGAAAACTTAGCGTTATCACTTTCGGCATCTGCTGCATCTTTTTCAACACCAGAGATCACAGCAGGCTTTGAATTAGGAAAAGCAGCATTCTTCAAAGGATTCGATGCAGACTTTGAAATAGGAGAAGTAAAAGGCTTGTCTTTGGATTATGATGTCTATGCCATTTCGGTCAGTCCAGATCAAATCTTAGACTTAAAGCTAGATCAAGACCTATTGCACATCACACCTGATGCTTTTGAATTCAAATACCTTGACATCAATGCAGGCTTTAGCGAACAAGATTTGTTATTCTTCAATTCTGAAAGCTTAGGCAATTTCAAATTATCGGACATTGCCTTAGAGCTATCTAGTGAAAAACTGGGGATGGATATTTCCATAGATACAGATAAGCTTCTGCACTTAAAATCAGACCTCATGCGTATAGATGTGGCACCGGGCTTATTGAGTTTTGATTCGGAAGATTATGGGATGAGTTTTGACACGCAGAAAATCCTACGTTTCAGAAGCCCTCAGTATTCATTCAGTACAGATTCTATGTTTGTAAACTTGGGTGATTATCAGATAGGGTTGACCACCATAGACGACATCCCTGCCTTGCAGTTGTATCGCGATAGAAACTTCTCTTGGAGCTATACCATGGAAAACATCGGTTTAGTCAAGCTCAACGGAAT
>WTJX01000449.1 GCA_011524675.1 Cytophagales bacterium | reverse complement strand
TAGCATATTATATAGTAACCAAAGTGATTTAGAGCATAGAAAAAGCCATCCTATACGTATTGCAGTGGGCATCTACGATATCAGCTATTCGTTCCGAGTATCCACCACCCATAGAGACAGCCACAGGAATATCATGTGCTAAGCAAGTACCCAGTACTATTTCATCCCTTTCTTTACAGCCATCTTTAGTTAACGCAAGTTTACCCAATTTGTCCGTATGCAAAATATCCACACCTGCTTGATAAAAGATAAAGTCAGGTTTGTGAGAGTCAACTAATTTGGGCAATGTATCTTTCAATAAGGTAAGATAAGTATAGTTATCAGTATTGGTTTTGAGCGCGATATCCAAATCAGACTTTTCTTTTTTTAGAGGATAGTTGTCCGCACCATGCATACTAAAGGTAAATACCTCTTTTTTGTTTTGAAATATTTCTGCTGTGCCGTTTCCTTGATGTACGTCAAGGTCAACAATTAGCACCTTTTGTACAAGATTTTGAGACAATAGGTAATTTGCAGCAACGGCCATATCGTTCATTAGACAAAAGCCCTCACCTCTGTCAGTATAAGCATGATGAGTACCTCCAGCAGAGTTAAACGCTATTTTGTGTTCTAGTGCTTGCATACTAGCATATACAGTACCCATAACACTACTTCTAGACCTCTTTACTAACTTCTCTGAACGAGGAAAACCAATCTTGCGGATTTCTCTATCCGTAAGGCGTAAGTATTTTAGTTTTTCCCAATAATCCAGCGTGTGGGTGAGCAAAACAACATCCTCTTCCACCAAACCAGGGTCGTGTAAGTTATCTGTAGTTATAGTCCCTTCGTATAGCAATTGATCTTTCAAAAGCTCATATTTCAACATAGGGAAGCGGTGCTTTTCGGGCAATTCTAAAACATAACGATCAGAATAAGCTATTTTTATCATGAAGCTAAGGCTAAATAGTACATTTTTATTCTTTAGAAACTAACCATAGACCAATTGGTTTAGAGAACCAAAATTCTTTCTACTATTCAAAGATCAAGTGCTTTACAGAGTCTCCAGATTCTCTAAGCTCTATCAAAGATTCTATGCCTATCTGTAGATGTTTTTCTACATACTTTTTTGATACTTTTTTATCACTCTCAGAGGTTTTGACACCTTCTGGAGTCATAGGATTGTCAGAAACTAGTAAAAGTGCTCCGTGGGGGATACCGTTATGAAAGCCTACAATGAATATAGTAGCTGTCTCCATGTCGATACCCAACGCTCTAATATCTTTAAGGTATTGTTTGAATTTATCGTCATGCTCCCACACCCTTCTGTTGGTAGTATATACAGTGCCAGTCCAGTAATCAAGGTTATGTTTTTTGATGATGTGAGAAACAGATGCCTGTAACCTAAAAGACGGTAGCGCGGGGATTTCTGGGGGGAAATAGTCATTGCCCGTACCTTCTCCTCTTATGGCCGCTATGGGTAATATCAAATCACCAAGTTGAGTCTTTTTCAAGCCACCACATTTACCTAAAAACAACACTGCTTTTGGTGAGATGGCCGACAATAAGTCTAGTACTGTGGCAGCCATGGCACTCCCCATACCAAAGTTTAAGATCGTTATTCCTCCATAAGTAGCCGACTGCATCGGCTTGTCTTTACCCTGTATATCTACACCATATTGGTCAGCAAAAATTTTGACATAGTCAATAAAGTTTGTGAGCAGTATATACTTACCAAAATCTTCCAGTGGCACACCCGTATATCTTGGTAACCAATTACTTACTATTTCTTGTTTTGTTTTCATGTGTTTATTATACGTTTTAAGTTTTACGTTCTACGTTTTAATCTTGTGTTTAAAAGTATCTAGTAATTAGTATCTAGTCGCTAGACAAGAGTACTAACATATTGTTATTTTATTTGTCATTAAGCCCACATTCGACTTTAGACCTTTGACATTCGACATCATCATTCAACCTTTCACCTTTAAGCAAAAACGCGTAAAACTACAAAGTTCTTACATATATGCTACTTGGAACACCTTTTAAATTATTCGTTTCAAGCCTAAAAGTTCATTTTTCAATACATACCCTTTTACTCACTTTGGTGAGTGATACATTCGTCAAAAGCTAGTTTTTTAGAAAAAAGAAAAGCAAAAGCTACAAAAAAAAACAGGCATAGGTTTGTTTAAAAAAAATTGAATTTATTTCTTTACGTAATATGGAAGATATTATACTATACAGTGATCAGAAAGATGCCCTAGGACATATCTCAGTCGATTGTGTTATTTTTGGTTTTCAGAACAAACAGCTAAACGTACTTTTAGTAAAAAGACCTATCTTAGAT
>WTJX01000608.1 GCA_011524675.1 Cytophagales bacterium | reverse complement strand
CCCATCTTTCCGTAACCTACTAGGGCAATGTTCATAGAAAAATATTTTTAATGCAAGCAAAAGTAATGAATAAAATTTACAAAGTAGAACACTAAGGCCTCAACTTCGGTTAGCTACTGGCTTTTATTTTTGCCTTTGTAGCTACAACACGCAGATGACTTTCATCAAAATTGTAAAGATAGATTTCTAATGCTTTTTGGTAATATGTATTTGCTGTATCTAATCTTTTATTCTTTGTGAGTAAATCTCCAAATGCTATATAAATATCTGCGAAAACATCATGTTTTGGCTTGAAGAACTGCTTATTTATACGGTATGATTTGTTGAGCATTTTTTCTGCCTCTTTCAGTTTTCCAGTCTTTATTTTGAGAAGAGCATGATTGAGATATACCATAGCTGTTTGCGGATGGTTTTCTCCGAATAATTTTTGATGAAGCTTTAGTGCATGACTGAAGTAGATATCAGCTTGTCTATATTGCTTTTTTGTAGTCATACATAGTCCTAAGCCATTCCATGCCGCCGGGGAAGTTCCTCTATCTTTTAGTCCGTATTTTTTATTGATGAGAATACTTTTTTCATAAAGCAAGAGCGAAGCTTCATTAAGTCCTATATGATAGTTTACATTAGCCGCATTGTTGATATAGTTGGTAAAGCTTGGTCCTTCTGAGAGCACATAATCTTCTGCCATATCATAAGCTTTATCAGAATGCTCTTTAGCTTCTTTAAATTTTGCAAGGGTGATTTCTAGGTTTGCAAGCTCAGAAAGCAGATCAGGTAGTTTATAGTTGTCTTCACCTAGTTCTTTAGTGTAGATTCCTATTGCTTGTGTATATTCTCTATATGCTTCTTTATAATTCGAGGTAGTATAATTGAGGAAGGCATTGAGGTGAATGAAATTTGCATGACGCACGCTATTTTCGCCAAAGTTTTGCAGTGTTATTTCTAACCCCTTTTGTATATGCTCTTTTGCTAAATCGTATTGAGCAAGGGCAATCTTTGTTCTACATAAAACATAATGCGTTCCTGCAATGGATTGACTAAGAGGATGTGATTTTTCTTTGATACAATCTAAACATTCTGTGAGTACTTTATCTGCTTTATCGTATTGACTCATTTTGTAAAGATAGATGCCGTTGTATAGTTTAATATTACATGCATCGAGACTTGTCTTATCTATATAATCTACATTTTTCTTAATACAACTCAATGCCTTTTGAAGGCTATCCGTTTTGATGTGGTTTTGTATGAGTTGAAAGTAGTTGTGAGCAATGTCAGCTTTGCTACTTTTCGTCAAGGGCTCTTTTTGGAGTATAGCTATAGCTCCCCCAAAAAAGACGTTTGAGGATTCGAATTCAAATTGTTCAGCGAATGACTCTCCCAATTTACTATAGGTGGTCGCTACATTTAAAACATTTTCCTTTTCTATTGTTTCTAATATTTCTAACATCTCATTTATATAGAGCTCATACATCTCATAATTGTCAGATGCTTTATGGCATACAGCCATTTGGTTTAGTATCCATACGTTCTCTAAATCCCAAGATTCAGAATTGAAATCATACATCCCCAATACATCATTTGCCTTACGATAGCTATCTAGGGCTTCTTTGTACGCTCTTTGTTTGTATAGCTTTTCAGCTTTGTATTTGTACGCTCTAAATAAACAGATATAAGTACCTCTTATTTGCCATAGCTTACTTTGTATAGAAATACTATCTAACATTCTTCTGACATCATATTTGAGTCTAACAGAATCAATTGTCATCTCTTTGTATTCTTGCTTAGGACGCATTCCTAACCATGTTTTACCTGCTTCATTTGCTTTTTTTGCATAGGATATGGCATTTTCATAATCCTTATTTTTAACTGCCTCATCATATTCATCTACATAGTTGAACATTTGTAAATTATTTACCAATTGAATATTGTCACGGTTCAATGCTATGAGTATGCTGCGGTAAGGTTTAAACGAAGTAGGGCAATAGTTAAAGAAACCTACAATAATGAGAATGACTATGGATCTAATGTAAATGGCTTTATAGTATAAAAATAATTCTCTCTTATTTTTGTTTGTAAATACATAGATACTCAACACTATAAAAAATAGGATGTTAAATAGAGGTAAGAAAGTATAAATAGGAGCTTTCACTATCACTACAGCAAAAGTTAAAACATACAAACAACTACCCAACGCCATTCCTCCAACAATAGGTAGAAGAAACCTTTTGTTATGTTTGGGGTTTAGCATCCAGTAACCACCAATAAAATAGGATAACGCTAAAAACATGTTTAGCAAACGAAAAAATAGAATAGATTCTTCAA
>WTJX01000097.1 GCA_011524675.1 Cytophagales bacterium | reverse complement strand
CCGATCGCTATCCACAGGCAATAAAAGATTGTTTGGCAATAGCAGATGATTTAGAGCAATTCAAGAAAATAAAAAGTAGTTTCTACGATTTTGCAGAAGAAATAGAAAAAGAACTCTTAGGCGGTGCAGTAGTCGTAGGAAAAGAGGGGAGTGTAGAGTTTGCTAGTACTAGCCTTTCGAAAAAGAAAGCTCTTTCTTTTCATCAAAGTTCTTCTATTGTCAAAACCTTGGCAAGTTTAGTGATGTACCTAAAACATATGGCACAGCCAAATGATTTGGTCATTATAGATGAACCAGAACTCAACCTACACCCAGACAATCAAATAAAACTAGCGCGAATTTTTGCTCGACTGCTCAATAATGGCTTACGATTGGTCATTAGTACACATAGCGACTATATCCTAAGGGAGTTAAACAACCTCATTATGTTAGGCTCTAAGAGTGATGAATTAAATGATATCAAAAAACAATATCATTTCAAAGAAGATGAATATATCTTAGTTGATGAAGTTGATGTACATTACTTTCATTACAAACTAAAAACACAGGCAAGTGTAAAGAAACTAAAAATATCCGACTATGGCTTTGATGTACCTTCAATAGATGAAGCGATAGAAAAGCAAAATCAATTGACAGACGATTTGTACTATACCATGAAGTTTGGAAAGCAGAAAAATGAGTAGGCTAGATATTTTACATACTATACTAAATCCTTCATTTCAAGATCATAGTACATACCTTTCAGAGAAGGCTGTGGACACCCATGGAGATACTTTTGAGATGAAAAGAAAAATCGTCTATGATAACAATTTAAAAAGTACGCTTTATAAATTTGATGATGAAGATATTTTTCTTTTTTTCACAAATGAAAAGGTGAGTGGGTTAAAAAAAATGTGTGATTACATTTTCTTTATTGAAGAAAAAAGACACCTTTATGTGTATTTGATTGAACTAAAAAAAGGGACAGAATCAGCAAAAAAGCAACTAGATGCTGCGGAATGCTTTGTTGAGTATATCATAGCAACAGCTAAGCGTTTAGAAAATGACTTTGACATTAATGAAGATAATTTTCATATACGCAAAATCAACATCAGAGAATCTAGGTCAAAGAAAAGAAAGTTGAAAAAAGGGATAAATGTTTTGCCTAATGGTATCATAGAGCATCTACACCCTACAAATTTTTATATAAAAGAATATTTGAGTTATTAATTTTTTAGAAATACATGTTACGAAAGCTAATTTTATTACTCTTACTCAGTCCGCTGTCTATCGGTATAGCTCAGAAAGTAGAGCTAAACATCAAACACCCAAGTGAAGTAACGGTAGGGCAACAGTTTACGATCTCTGTGAACATAGAAAGTAAAAGTTCTTTGAACAATGCCAACCTATCTGACTTTAAGCCGATGTCCACCGATGGCTTCAAGCTATTACAAAACCCATATCAACAGCAAGGGTATAGTAGTGTAAACGGAGATGCTACACACTATATCAAAGTAGATTACCACCTACAGGCAACTAAAACGGGTAATTTCGATTTAGGTAAAGCAAGTATAAAAGCTGGAGATAAGACTATTTTTTCTAAAAACATTAGTATTGTAGTAGCGAAACAATCTGTCAATATCAAAAACGGTGACGATAAGGATATTTTTATACGCGTCATCCCTAACCGTAAAAGTTGCTATATGGGTGAGCCTATCAGTGCCTCTATCAAAATATATACTAGCCCAAAGGTAGATATTACTGGCTATGAAGCACCGACATTACCAGCCTTCGACGGTTTTTGGAGAGAAGATATAGAGATGGAAACCAACCACTCTACTCAGTTTATTGATGGCAAAAGATACCAAGTAATTACTGTAGCAAAGTATGTTTTAGTACCTCAAAAATACGGGAATTTAGATTTGGGCAATTTTTCTATTCCTCTCAACATACGTAAGCAAACAGGCTCTAAAAGAGTGCGAAGTTTTTTTGGTATTGAAGAAATTCCCACTTACGAAAATATGAGCATGGATGTAAAGTCCCCTGCGGTACGCATTAATGTCAAAGCCCTTCCTTCAGGCGCACCAGCAGACTTTAATGGCATAGTAGGAAAGTATAAACTAGATGTTTCTCTTACCAAAAATGAAGTGAAAGCAGATGAAGCAATCACTTTGCAAATGAAAGTTAGTGGTAGCGGTAACCTCAAATTAATGCCAAACCCAAACCTTAGCATGCCGTCTGACTTTGAAAATTATGACCCTGAGGTAAAAAATAGCTTCAAGGCAAGTACTAGCGGCATCTCGGGTAGTAAGAAAATTAGTTATCTCATGATTCCTCGCTATGAAGG
>WTJX01000696.1 GCA_011524675.1 Cytophagales bacterium | reverse complement strand
ACAGGTATTGATGCTTTAAATCGACTCTTATTCATACTGTTTGGCTGTTTTTTTTTAACGCAAACCTGTCAGGTTTGGTGGTAATCCCTATCATCGTAAAGTAGAATTAATAAACTTTATACTTTGTACTAATGATTTTATACTCAAAAAGCTAACTACCAAAAGCTTATTGTTCAACCAAAAAAACGTATGATTCTTTCAACTTGAACACACGAATACATGAACACTCAAACACTCAAACACACGAACACATGAACACTTAAACACTTGATAGACACTTTTCTTGGCATACAATAAAAAAAGCTTTATACTTATGACGTGAAAAAGGGAGACAAAGTAAAATTTATCCATCAAAAGCTAGAAGGCGTCATCGACAAAGTACATTCCAATGGATTGTTTGATATTATGTTGAGTGATGGTTTCACCATTAGTGCGGCTCAAAGCGAAATCATAGCAGTGGATAGAGATAATGATTTTTTGCTCCAGCATATCCACCCAAAAAAGATAAGGCAAAGCCAATCAAATGAGCGAGTAGCCCACCAAAAGCCAAAGAAAAACACCATACACACGGTTGACTTACACATAGAAAAGCTGGCAAAAGATCATAAAACCTTAAAAAATCATCAGATCATAGACATACAACTATCTTATTTTAAAACACAGCTAAACACAGCCATTAGACAAAAACAAAAAGAGTTAACCTGCATTCACGGTATAGGCAAAGGAGTACTGCGCAAGCAAGTACATGAGTTACTCAAAGGCAACCCATCTGTCAAAGAGTATTACGCCATCAATGATGGGGGCGCTACCAAAATAGTTTTGAAAGGAAGCAATCGCTAATTGATGAAATAGTCCATGGTCAGTCTAAATGCTTACTTCTATATACTCACCACTAATCACACACCAAACCATCTCATAAACGAACATCTGTCATATTGACTGTTGTTTTGTCATGTTTTTATGCCATGGCATATTATGTGTTTACTACAGTGTCGATTAGTTAAAATTATTTTTAGCTTGGGTTAGTTACTAGCTCAAGGATAGACTAAACGTTAATAAATAAAATGAGTGTAAATATTAAACCCTTAGCTGACAGAGTGCTTGTAGAAGCTGCTGCAGCAGAAGAGAAGACAGCATCAGGAATCTTTATCCCAGACACAGCTAAAGAGAAGCCACAAAAAGGTACTGTAGTAGCTGTAGGAGGCGGAAAGAAAGATGAGCCAATGACGGTAAAAGTTGGTGACACTGTGCTATATGGTAAGTATTCTGGTACTGAGCTTACTGTAGATGGTAGCGAATACCTAATGATGAGAGAATCTGACATTTTTGCAATTATCTAATTAAAATCTTAACTAATTTTTAAAAATATATACAATGGCTAAAATAATTTCATTCGATACGGATGCTAGAGAAGGTCTAAAAGTAGGTGTAGATACACTTGCAAATGCTGTAAAGGTAACTTTAGGACCAAAAGGGAGAAATGTAGTGATCGATAAAAAATTTGGTGCGCCAAATGTTACCAAAGATGGTGTTTCTGTAGCTAAAGAAATCGACCTTAAAGATCCTGTAAACAATATGGGTGCTCAGTTGGTAAAAGAAGTAGCTTCTAAAACAGCGGACTCTGCTGGTGATGGTACTACTACAGCTACTGTATTAGCACAAGCGATCTTCACTAACGGGATCAAAAGTGTAGCGGCTGGTGCAAATCCTATGGATCTGAAAAGAGGGATAGACAAAGCGGTAGAGAAAGTAGTAGAAACACTAAAGTCTCAAACTAAAGAGATCAAAAACTCAAACGAGATCGCTCAGGTAGCTTCTATCTCTGCAAACAATGACAAAGAGATTGGTGATATGATCGCTAACGCTATGGACAAAGTAGGGAAAGACGGCGTAATCACTGTAGAAGAAGCAAAAGGTACTGAGACAGAAGTAAAAACTGTAGAAGGTATGCAGTTTGACAGAGGATATTTGTCTCCTTACTTCGTTACTAATGCAGACAAGATGGAGGCAGATTTAGAAACGCCTTATATCTTGATCTACGACAAGAAAGTATCTACCATGAAGGAGTTACTTCCTGTACTAGAAGCGGTAGCACAAACAGGTAAGCCGTTATTAATCATCGCTGAAGATGTAGATGGTGAAGCACTAGCTACTTTGGTAGTAAACAAGATCAGAGGATCACTAAAAATTGCTGCTGTAAAAGCTCCTGGTTTTGGAGACAGAAGAAAAGCTATGTTAGAAGATATCGCAGTATTGACAGGTGGTACGGTTATCTCTGAAGAAACAGGTATGAAACTAGAAGATGCTACTATAGAGCAGTTAGGTT
>WTJX01000737.1 GCA_011524675.1 Cytophagales bacterium | reverse complement strand
AGAATAAACAAAAAAGAGCTATATTCACGGCTATAAAGAAGGTTTTGCAAAGTCTTCTAAAAGTAAAAATTATACTTACGTACACTGTAACTAATATTTTTAAAACCCATGAAAGAAAACGATTCTATACCTACTTACGACCCGAACGAAGCACCTGTTATGGATACAAACAAAATCTATGAATGGTTGCCACATAGATACCCATTTCAGCTTGTTGACAAAATCATAAAGCTTGACGATGAAGAGGTAGTAGGTATAAAGAATGTTACGGCAAACGAAAACTACTTCCAAGGTCATTTTCCTGGTGAGCCAGTAATGCCAGGCGTAATGCTTATGGAAACTATCGCTCATGTAGGAGGAATTTACATCTTAAATCAATTGGATGAGCCTAGTCGCTACACAACTTACTTTGTTAAAGTAAACTCTTGTAAATTCAGAAAAATGGTTGTTCCAGGTGATACATTGGTAATCAAATGTTATCCCTTTGCTCCATTCAAAAGAGGCTTAGCACAAATGAGAGGTGATGCTTATGTAGGAAAAACAAAAGTATGCGAAATAGACATTGTAGCTAGTTTTGTTAAAAATAGATAATTAAACTAACCAAGTAAATTCTAGGTTAGTTTTCATAGATCATATTATACATTTTGAGCCAAGCACTAGCACAAATACACCCAAATGCGCGCCTAGGCAAAGACGTGGTCATAGAGGCTTTTTCTGTGATATATGACGATGTAGAGATAGGGGAAGGTACGTGGGTAGGTCCCAATGTTACCATCATGTCTGGTAGCAAAGTAGGTAAAAACTGTCGCATATTTCCTGGAGCCGTCATAGGTGCCATCCCACAAGACTTAAAGTTTGAAGGAGAGTATTCTACCGCTATTATTGGCGATAACACAACCATAAGAGAATGTGTTACCGTCAATAGGGGTACTAAAGCGACACAAAAAACTGTTGTAGGTAGCGACTGTCTTTTGATGGCTTATGTACATATAGCGCATGATTGTATTGTTGGCGATCACTGTGTTATAGCTAACAGCGTACAGGTAGCTGGTCATGTACACATAGACGATTACGCCATCCTTGGTGGTTCTGGAGGTGTACATCAGTTTACCCGAGTAGGAAAGTATGCCATGGTAGGCGCTGGAGTGATTGTAACAAAAGACGTTCCCCCTTACACCAAAGCTGCAAGAAGCCCTGTCAGTTATACAGGTATCAACTCCATAGGGCTGAGAAGAAACTCCTTTGATAATAACTCCATCCATCATATACAAGATATCTATAGAATATTATATACCAATGGATTAAATAACAAAGAAGCCATCACACATATAGAGCAAAATATTCCTCCTTCAACAGAACGGGACGAAATACTTCATTTCATCAAAAACTCTGAAAGAGGCATCATGCGTGCAAACATATAGAGATAAAAGTAAGTATTCGGTTAACTATGTCTTAATTTTCATGAGCTTTTGATTTTTAGTCATGCGATGACCACAAGGCTTTTTCTACTTGTGTACAAAAATATGAACACTCGAACACATTTGTAAACTCATGAAAATCATATTAGAAGATATTGGTAAAAAATATGGTTTTGAATGGATTTTTAAGTCCGTGAACCTTTCTTTTGAACGTGGTAAGTCATATGCCATTACAGGACATAACGGCTCTGGAAAATCCACCCTTTTGCAGACCATTTTAGGCACTGTACTCCCTTCCAAAGGAAAGATCGTCTTACCTTTCTCCAAAAGTGAGATACACCATTATATGTCTTTCGTTTCTCCTTATCAGCAACTTCCACTAGATTTAAGTCTGTTAGAGCTCCTTCGTATGCATATTCCCTGCAAAGCTTTTATGGATGGTTTAACCATAGATCGTTTTATTGAGCTAGTACAACTAGACAAAATGAAACACAAACAGTTACAGTTTTATTCCTCTGGTATGCTGCAAAGGGTAAAACTCGGTCTAGCGATATACGCACAAGCCCCCATTTTATTACTTGATGAGCCTACCATCAGCTTAGATCAAAAAAACTGTGATTGGTACTTGGCTGCAATCAAAGAGGTAAAACAAGACAAATTACTTATCATTAGCTCTAATGATAAAAACGAATATGATTTCTGTGATCAAGTGATTGACGTTACGCAGTATAAGGTAGTAAAAAAGACTAAGGCTTAGTTATTAGTGATGAGTTTTTTAGTGATTAGTGATAAATAGACTTTTTGTACTAATGACTAAATATTCATTGCTGTTGTACTACTACTTACCTGCATTCAGGTTATAAAAGCATATAACTAATACCAAAACCACCCGTCAAATCAAACACAATATG
>WTJX01000443.1 GCA_011524675.1 Cytophagales bacterium | reverse complement strand
GGTATAATCTTCTTCTTCCAAATAACAACGAATAAGATAGGCTAAAGCTAGTTGTTTTGTATTTTCGTCATTACTTTTTTGAACGACATAACGAAATGTGTGTATTGTTAAGAAATTTTTTCCCCTATACATTCTCACCTTCGCAAGTAAAATATAGCTATCATCTACCCAATTGCTATTTTTATGTTTTTGAATAGGCAAAGAAGCTTTTTCTACACAATAGTCAAATTTATCTTGTAGGTTTTTTGTTCTATTGCTATCAATTTCAGGTAATACATCAATAATCACATTGTAGTCATCTACATGCATTTTTTCAATATCACGCTCAATTTCAAGCATTTTTTCTTTAGCCAAAAAATAAGCATTGTAACGTGCTGTAAGGTTATGAAAAGATCGACTAACCAATGAGCTACTTTCTTGAGAGCAAGAAAATAAAAAGCATAAAGCAAAAAATGGTGTTATCCAGAGGAGTTTCTTCATTCGTATATATGTGCAATAAGAGTAAGATCAATTATTTTTAAGTACTCAAGTTGCATTTCACAAAATAGTTTGAAAGATAAAGTTAATACAAACTTAGATAGAAGGCCCTTTTATCTTTTCTCATTTTTATCTTGAACTTTAACTCTATGCTATTTGGCTAATCTTTTTGGTAAAATATTTAAAGTTTAAAAAAATGATTGAACTCAGTTTATTACGTATTCTGACTTAATCCTACTTTAAAAGTTTTTACTTCTTCACATTTTTATGAAATATACTACACTTTGTCATTCCGAGACAACCGTTTTTTAAGAAAAAACAAAAAAGCGGAATGACGGTATAATAAATAGAGCTACATACAATAGCCGTTCGTTCGTATAGTGTATTTTACCTGTTTTCGAGTATGGTTGAATGAAAGGAGAAAAAAAGCGTAGTACTTTCTTTTAGAAATGTCTGATGGGTAGTCTTTCTTAGTATATATTTCATTCGGTGTAGTTCTATATATGTTTTATAAAACAGAGGTTTAAATGAAAAAAATAAGAAGAAATTGTTCAGGCATTGATATAGGAGCTAAAAAGATATTTATAGCAGTAGAGGATCAAGAAGTAAAAACCTTTGATACCTTCACATCAAGTTTCCATGAAGCTAAAAACTATCTTCTATCTCATAATATAGAAACAGTAGCGATGGAAGCTACTGGAGTTTATTGGGTAATATTGTATGAAATATTAGAAGAATCAGGATTAGATGTATGGTTAGTAGATGGTCGTCAAACAAAACAAGTACCTGGTAGAAAAACAGATGTAAAAGATTGTCAATGGATTCAAGAATTACATGCCCATGGATTATTAAAACGTTGTTTTATTCCAGATGAACAAGTTAAAAAGGTAAGGATGTATCAACGTTTAAGAGAAGACCATATTCGTTCATCAGCTATGCACATTAATCATATGCAAAAAGCACTTACCCAAATGAATATTCGACTCAAAGAAGTACTCAGTCAATTACATGGTAAAAGTGGTTTAGCCATGATAAAAGCGATATTAGAAGGAGAAAGGAATCCAAGAAATTTATTAGCACTTTGTCATACAAGTTTACGCAAAAGAAAAGAAGAAGAAATACTAAAAGCACTTGTAGGACATTACAGTGAAGAAGGAATTTTTGCTTTAGGTCAAGCATATCAAGGATATCTTTTCTACCAAGATCAAATAGCAGATTGTGATAAGGCATTAAACAATCTGTTAGAAACTAGCTATCCTAATGATGATATTGAAAAACTAGAAAAGAGAAAACCAATTAGGCATAATAAGCCTAAGATTGATAATTTAGGAGGGTATTTAAAATATATTTTTGGAGGAAAAGATGCGACAGTATTACCAGGTATCACAGATTATAGTTGGTTACAAATATACTCAGCAGTAGGTAACCATTTACAAAAATGGAAAACAGAAAAAAAATTTACTTCATGGTTAGGTTTAGCGCCTAGTCAACATCAGTCAGGTAAAATGAGCAAAAATGTATTCAAAAAGCATAATCCAAAAGCAGGATTGATCTTTAGACAAATAGCTCAGAGTCTAATAGAAAGTAAAAAAATAGGACTGGGAGTTTTTGGAAGAAGGATTAAGGCAAAAAGAGGTCCTTCTATAGCTATTAAAGCAACAGCAAGAAAACTCGCGATCTTGTTTTGGAGATTAATGGTCAAAGGGTTAGACTATGTAGAACAAGGAATAGAGGCTTATCATGAAAAAATGAAGCTACACAAAGAAAAATGGTTAGTGAAAAATGCAAATGAATTAGGGTATCAACTTATTCATAATGAAGCTTTTAGCTAAGTCTAAAAGCTTCTCGTCATGGGTA
>WTJX01000102.1 GCA_011524675.1 Cytophagales bacterium | reverse complement strand
CTCCTTATAGTAAATATACTTTTCAATTAGAGAGTGTTTTTTACTATGGAAAGGTAAATAATTTTGTTTTTAATGAGTTAGTAGATCGTTTTGAATTAATTTTCAAAATATATCACTTTGATTATGAGGAGTGTTATGATCCTAACGGTAATTATATTGTGGAGGTTTCTAATCAATTAATTACAGGTCTAAAAAGAGAACAGATTTAAACTATCCCCCTACACTGCTGATCTACCAATTTGAGCATCGTAGGCAATCTAAATTCTCCGTGCATACTTATTACCAATTCACTAGCTTTTTGTACATCAAAGCCCATAGAGGTAACAAACAAAGCCTTTTTACTTCCTCCTCTATGTACTACCTTTTTTAATTTTTCTAGCCCTACAAAGTCATTTTTTGCAACTCCAATAACGGGCAGTTTACCATCTAGTGCGTTAAACAAATAACCACCAAGCCCTAGTTTGCCTTCATCAGAAAGCACTACATAGCCATCAATTAGGAGAATATCATGTTGAGGGTCGAGAGGTATTTTGTTGATAATACTCAATAAACACGGAAGCTCCCTTTTATAGAAAGCACCGCTTTCATAATCATTTATTTCGGTAACAATGTCTGTAAGTTCAAAACTTGGAGAGGCATCACCCCAATTTTCAATACCTACAACAGCAGTATTGGCAAAGTCTTCATGGTAGAAAGTATCAAAACAATAAATCATAGCGTAAGTTAAGTTTTACATTTAATAAGTCAAACACTACATCACTCCATCATTCAAATAAATAACTCAGAGACACACTTTTAAAACAAGGCTAAAATAAGTAGGTTTGCGCTACATATCATCAACAAAAAGCACAAATGAGCTGATGAAAGTATAAGAACTATAGCTCATAGCCCATAAACAGATAGTCTTTAATCGACACCCGCACGGCGGGAGCGAATAAACTAAGGTTAAAGTAGCTCTCACCACACAAGGGTATGATTAAACGTAAAACGTATATAAACACTTAAGAATGAAAACACTTAAACACTTGGCAAAATCCTCTATATACTTTTTCTATCTTTTAGTCATGTATCACTCTTTTGCTAATCCAAGCCCTCAATTTCATAACACCCCACCACTCCAACGCCCTGTAGAAGTAGAAGTAAACGTCAAGATCAAAAAAATATTTAATATCAACGCCATAGATGAAAGCTTTCAAGTAGATGGTTATTTGGCTGTAGCATGGAAAGATGAGCGTTATAAATTTACACCTCAAGATAGTACAACCCCTTCTTTCATTTATGAAAACAAACAAGCAGCAGCTATCATAGGTGAAAAAATATGGATTCCTACTTTTGAGTTTATAAACAATAGAGGGGGGAGATCAATAGCCAACTACAATATAAAAATCCATCCTTCTGGATACATTGAATACGAAGAGCGTTTTTTTGCTACCTTCAGTTCTAACATGAACTTCAAACGCTTTCCTTTTGACAAGCAAAGCTATAAAATAGAAATAGAACCTTTTTCTTATGACAATCGCTATTTGAAAATAAAAAAGATGAGAGTAACAAAACTTGATGATGATGAAAAAGAAAAGCTTTTGGGTGATAGTTGGGAGTTTAAAAATGTTGAAACAAAAATAATAGACAATTCCTACAATACTATTGATAATAATAGTGAACTACCTACTGAAATAAGCGGAGATAAACATTTTGACCGTATGGTTGTTTCGGTTACTGCCAAAAGGCTCACAGGCTACTACATTTGGCAGGTCATGTTCCCTTTATTCATCATTATTATTTCTTCTTTTTTCATTTTTTGGATCAAAGAATTTAGCACACAAATAAGCATCGCCTTTACCTTGATGCTTACGGTAGTAGCATTTAACTTTTATTCTGCCTCTATACTGCCCAAACTACCATACAATACATTCATAGAGTATGTTATCATCATTGGGTATAGCTTTATCTTCATGGGCATACTCAGTGTAGTCATCAACCACAAAATACACGGAGAAAAAGAAGACATCGATACCTCACCACTCTTTAAGTACCTTAAATTTATTATGCCCCTTGCCTATTTTGTTTGTATGGGTGTGCTTAGCATCATAATTTTTAGCTAGTTTTTTATTGCAAGAAGGCTACTTAGTTTTACTTTATGAAGTTTAACTAAAAAAGAAAACTGACTAACTTTGATAAAAGACCTGACAGGTTTTCCCCCTGTAGAAAAAGCCACTAAGTACTTTAGCTAATTTTATAATAGTAAGGCACGTTTAGTACTTTTACAGGTCTGTGAGTAATAGAGGCTAGGTTTTTTCATGTTACTTTTCCTTAGATGAAAAGTAACCAAAAATCAAG
>WTJX01000453.1 GCA_011524675.1 Cytophagales bacterium | reverse complement strand
TAAACAAAAGTCGTCCTAACATCATCTTTATTTTTGCAGATGACATGGGCATAGGAGATGTCTCACATACTACAGGTAAAGTACCTACACCTCACTTAGATAGGTTAGCCAAAGAAGGAATGCAGTTCACAGACGCGCATACCTCTTCTTCGGTATGTACGCCTTCGCGCTATTCGCTTTTGACAGGTAGGTACAACTGGAGAACAAGACTTCCTTTTCATGTCTTTTCAAATCCGAGGGAAAAGCCATTGATAAAAAAAGAGGAAAAGACGGTAGCTAGTTTACTAAAGACAGTAGGCTATCATACCGCTTGTATCGGTAAGTGGCATTTGGGCATAGGGTGGCAGTCTGTTGATGGCAACTACAATGGCAACTGGCGAATAGACTATACCAAACCTGCGGTTACGCCTACCTCTAATGGGTTTGATTATTTCTTTGGGATATGTGGGTCTTTGGATATGAACCCTCAGCTGTATATAGAAGATGAGTTGGCAGTAGGACCGCCCTCTTTAGAGCAACAGAAAAAAGATAGAAGAGCGACAGGAAAAGGATTTGAGCCTGTCAAGTGTTTACAAGATTTTGCTGCAAAATCTGTTCAATACATAGAAGAAAGAGCTAAAGAAGATGATCCTTTTTTCTTATACTTACCATTGACCTCTCCCCATACCCCTATCATCCCGAGTGAAAAATGGTTAGGAAAATCGGGTATAGGGAAATATGGTGACTTTTTGATGGAAACAGACTGGGTAGTAGGGGAAGTACTTAAAGCCTTAGATCAGCAACAGCTGAATGAGAACACCTTGGTACTATTCTCTACCGATAACGGTTGTTCTCCTGCAGCTCGCATTGGAGACCTCAAATCAAAAGGACATTCGCCAAATGGACACCTTAGAGGTCATAAGGCAGATATCTACGAAGGAGGACACCGCGTACCATTCATTTTGAGATGGCCTGCTGTCATCAAGGCAGGAACAAAAACTGACCGCCTGACTTGTTTGACTGACTTTATGCCTACTTGCGCTGAGATAACAAAAACAAAGCTAGATGAGGCTTCATCGGTAGATGGTATCTCTTTTTTCACTACGATGAAAAAACCTAGCTATGTCAAAGACAGAACAGACATCATTCACCATTCTATCAATGGCTCTTTCTCTATCAGGCAAGGCAACTGGAAACTAGCTTTATGCCCTGGCTCTGGCGGGTGGAGTACTCCTAGAGCAGGAAAAACACCTCCTGGCTCTCCTAATGTACAATTGTTTGATCTTGAAAATGATATTAAAGAAACAAAAAACCTTCAAGCAGAATACCCTGATAAGGTAAATGAGCTTACCGACCTGCTCAAAAAATATGTAAAGCAAGGAAGAAGCAATAAGGGCGTAGCGCAAAAAAATGATAGAGATATTAATATCTACGCGCCTGATGTACCTAAATAAACTATCTGATAGGTAGTGTAATAAATCTATGGTCTATTGTCGATAGACCATAGACCTATTGCTACGAATACTAAAACCACCAAGCTAACGGGAAAAACTATTTTGCTGTTTAAGAATAATCTATTGGTTGTCATTATCGGTATTGATTTGGTGCGTATTGATGGTACATGCACATGTGTATTGGTTAATGTTTGTATCCCGTAGGGACACCCAATTTGGGTGTCTCTACCTTGTGCCCAATCTGTTTGTCTCAATCACAGATATAACCAAAGGGTAACAATTTTATTTTACCATCATCAAAAAAACATGTCCTATTTTACAGGATAGCATCGCAAAATGCAAAGCACTTGCAGCATCATACCAGCCTTGCAATCTATTTGATTCTATGCGGTATTTGTTTTTAAATTTCTTCATCCTATTTAACGTAGAGACGCAATGCATTGCGTCTCTACGTTTGCATTGTGTCTCTATATTTGCATTGTGTCTCTACATTTGCATTGGTATATTTTTCTCTTTGCAATAGTTCTCTATGTCTGTCTCGCTTTGTAAATAATCATCACAAAATTCATGGAGTTCTTTTTCAGTAGCTTTATAATAGCCTTCTTGTGCTGCCATCAACCTATCTGTTTGCTCTATAAATTGTTCAAAATCCTTATTTATCGTACACAGTTTATCCATTGTTTTGAAGTCCAAGGCTCTATATTTTGCCGAAAACAAAACTTTACTCTGATAAGGGTTCGCGTTTAATTCAATAATCCCTATTCCAAATGATTGGTTAAGCCGCTCCATTTCGTCCGATAAGCTATCGCTAAATTCAAAAGCCACCAAATACCCATAGTTTGCCCAACTAGAATTTGATACCGCTTGAAAGTAGGCTTTTTTCAAATCAGCATCCGAATTGATTTCTT
>WTJX01000730.1 GCA_011524675.1 Cytophagales bacterium | reverse complement strand
TTCTTTTTTGAAGGAATACTTACGCTTAAGTCTAACGGTTTTTTTACTTTTTCTTTTTTAAGTGCAATCTCCAATACTTCCCAAGCATTTGTTACATAGTGAAGTGTGAGACCTTTCAAGTATCGTTCTTCAAGCTCTAATATATCCTTTTTATTTTTCTCGCAAAAAATAATTTCTTTAATACCTGCTCTTTTTGCTGCTAGTAGTTTTTCTTTGATACCACCAACGGGCAATACTTTACCTCTGAGGGTTATTTCTCCAGTCATGGCAAGTTTTGCCAATACTTTTCGTTGCGTATAGATAGACGCTAAAGAAGTAAGCATGGTAATACCTGCGGATGGGCCGTCTTTGGGTACTGCACCAGCAGGTACATGCACATGCAGGTCATATTGCTCAAAAACAGCATGATTGATGTTTAGCTCATCTGCATTTGCTTTGAGGTATGAGAGCGCAGCCATGACGGATTCTTTCATGACATTACCCAACTGACCAGAGACCGTAAGCTTACCTTTTCCTTTGTTTAGGCTAGACTCTATGGTTAGGATTTCTCCACCTACTGACGTCCATGCCAAGCCTGTAACGATTCCTGCTATTTCTTCTTCTTCATATTTTTCTTTGTCAAATACTTTTGCTCCTAGTAGTTCTTTGATGTCTGTAGCACTGATGCTTGGGGCAAATTCTTGCTCTAGGGCGATGGATTTGGCTATCTTTCTGAAAAGAGAACCTATTTTTCTTTCTAGCCCCCTTACACCTGACTCTCTGGTATAGCCTTCTATCACTTCTTTGACAGCAGAAGAAGTAACCTTGACATCGTTAGATACTAGTCCATGCTCTTTTCTTTGTTTTGGGATCAAGTGCTTTTTGGCTATCTCTAGCTTTTCTTCTTGCGTATAGCCATTGATTTCTATGATTTCCATTCTGTCTCGCAAGGCGGGCTGAATAGTACTCAGTGAGTTGGCGGTGGCAATAAACATTACTCCAGAGAGATCATACTCTAGTTCTAAGTAGTTGTCTAGAAATGTTTCGTTTTGTTCTGGGTCTAGTACTTCTAGCAAAGCAGAAGAAGGGTCGCCTTTGAAATCTGTTGTCAGTTTGTCTATCTCATCTAATACAAAAACAGGGTTAGATGTACCTGCTTTTTTGATGTGCTGAATCACTTTGCCAGGCATGGCTCCTATATAGGTCTTGCGATGTCCTCTTATTTCTGCTTCATCACCTACACCACCTAGCGACATACGGATATATTCTCTGTTGAGGGACTTTGCTATAGACTTGCCCAAAGAGGTTTTTCCAACACCTGGAGGTCCGTAAAGACAAATGATAGGTGCTTTTAATTTTTTGCTGTTCTCTGGGTCGCGTTCTCTTTTAAGTTTTAATACTGCCAAGTATTCTATAATGCGCTCTTTTACTTTTTCAAGACCTGCATGCTCTTTGTCTAGTATTTTGAGTGCTTTTTTCAAATCAAAGTCATCATCAGAATAATGATCCCACGGCAGGTCTATCATTAGTTCTAAGTAATTGACCAAAATAGGATAGTCTGGTGAAGCTGAGTTAGTGCGTTGCAGTTTGTTCAGTTCTTTGAGAAAGTGTGCTTCTACTTTTTCAGACCATTTTTTGTCTTTCATCTTGAGTTTGAAGTTTTCTACTTCATGCTCACCGCCTTCTTGACCTAGCTCATCTTGTAGGACTTTCATTTGTTGTCTCAAATAATAGTCTCGCTGTTGCTGGTCTATGTCTGTATGGGTCTTACTATGTATCTCTTGCTTTATCTCTAGCATTTGAATTTCTTTGCTCAAATGCTCTAGCAGTGTAGTCGCTCTTTTTTCTATATTATGGATTTCTAATAGCTTTTGTTTCTCTTTAATGGGAACATTGATATTAGAAGATAGAAAATAAGTCAGATAACCTATATCGTCTATGTTGTCAAGTGCTATCTGTGCCTCTTGTGGGATGTCTGGGTTTAGATTGAGTATTTTTATGGCAGATCCTTTCAAAGACTGCATAAGTGCGGTGGCTTGTTTTTTGGGTACATCAAGCTTTTCTTCATCCAATAAATTTACCTCTGCCTTGATATAAGGATCATCTGAAAAATTATCTGTAAGTTCAAACCTTCTTTTACCTTGTATGATGATGGTTGTATTGCCGTCTGGAAGGACTAACAAACGAATGATCTTTGCCAACGTACCTATTTTGTTTAGGTCACTGAATACAGGGTCGTTTTGAGTTTCTTTTGATTGTGCTACTACTCCTATAAGTTTATTTCCGCGGTAGGCTTCTTTGACCAATTTGATCGATTTCTGTCTCCCTACGGTGATAGGTAATACAATACCTGGGAATAATAC
>WTJX01000301.1 GCA_011524675.1 Cytophagales bacterium | reverse complement strand
TTGTAAATGAGGATTTTAAAATTTTGTATAACGCAGAATAAGTGCAAAAGATGGTCTTGCATAGCCTTCTATTATAAAATTCACAGCACATAAGTAGTCACAAACGTATGGTCTATTGACCATAGAAGATGGATGTATTACTAAAAAGCTAACCGCTAATACCTAAAAGCCAAAAGCTCATTAGAATTAAGACGTACGCTACCGAGTGCTTAAGCAAAACCCAATAACCTTCCACTTTGATCGTTCAACCTTTAGACCTCCTACTCATTCCTCATAATACTGATAGCCCCTTTATATACTGTGCTATTTCCAGAAAATGTGAGTAAATAGAAGTAAGTACCGTCAGGTAAAATATCATTTCCTCTAGTTCCTTTCCAATCGTTTTGGTAAGCATCATCTTCAAATACCAAATCTCCCCAACGGTTGAATACTTGTACATGGCAATCGCCATAGTTCTCAATGTTTCGGATAATCCAAGCGTCGTTTTGGTCGTTGCCGTCAGGAGTAATAAGGTTGGTCGGCGTAACCAGATAATCTCTATTGACGGTAATGGTAATGCTATCTTCAAACTCACAACCATTAGCATCTATCCCAATTACTTGGAATTGACTCGTTTCTTTAGGAATAATAACTGTTTCTTGTGCTTGCGGACTTAGTACTTCTGCGATAGTAGTATTGGTAGCTATCCAACTGTAGCTCTGTGCATTGTCAATATTAACAGTCAAACTCACTGAATCCCCAAGGCTAATAACAGTATCTTGATTTAGTTCGCTTACTACTGCAATAGGCGAGTTATAAGCGTTCACTAATTGTATGGTACTGTCTATACATCCGTTAGCTGTAAGTTTTAGCGTAGTATAGTAACTTCCTACTGCACTATAGGTATAGGTTGGGTGTTGATCTGTACTCAGTTCTCCATCACCAAAAGACCATATATAAGCAGGTGTGATGTTTTCTGGTACATAAGATGAATTCACAAAAGAAAGTGTCTCACACGAGCCTGTAGTAATACTAAAATCTGCTACAGGGTTTTCCTTTACTACTACATTATCACTTACTTCACTAACACAACCTTTGTTGGACGTAGTTTTTAGGCTAACGGTAAAGTTCCCTGCATTAAAGTAACGTTTTTGTGGGTTTTGATCTGTAGAAGTAGTTCCATCGCCAAAGGACCATAGGTAAGACGCAATACTTAATGTCTCTGTACCTAATGAAGCCATGGTACTCAAGTCTGTAAAGTCTGTCGTATCGCCATCACACTCCAAACTAAAGTTAAAATCTGGTGATGGCAGAGGGTAAATGGTAAGCTCAGTTGTTACCGTATCTTTACAGCTATAATTACTACTAGCTATCATTTCTACTTCGTAGATACCATCTGTTACATACTGATGGAACGGAAAGTCATCGGTAACGGTAGTGCCATCACCAAGATCCCACGTATAACTCATACTTCCCGATGAGATGGTGGAAGTATTTTGAAAACTATTAGTCGTACCTATACACGCATCATCCACAGTAAAACGGGCAGTAGGCAAAGGATAAACATTTACAAACTTAGATACGCTAGTTGTTGTCTGTGAAGTAACTGCCTGTAAGCTCACAAGAAAAGAACCCGAAGAGGTAAACTCTCTTGTAAACACAGGAGTATTAATGGTGTCTTTAGTACCATCGCCAAAGTCCCATATGTAGAGAATTGGCTCTGTAGATACTGATAAGTTAGTAAAAGAAGTCGCTTCGTTCAAACATACATTGCTAAACTCAAAGTCCACATTAGGAGCATCAATGACAGTAACCTCATGTGTAGCTCTTTCTTGACATACAGGATTGGTATTGGTTTTTGCGGTAAGATTAACGGCATATGTACCTGCTACATTGTACTGAAAACTTGGATTGATGGCATTGCTTGTATCTGCTGGCACAGATGTACCAAAGTTCCATTGGTAAGAGAGACCATAGGATGAAGCAGAAGAATTATTACTAAAAACTACTGTACCGCCTGTAATGATCGTATCCTCACTAAGCATAAAAGCTGTAGTAGGCTCTGGATATACTTGTAGGGTTTGTGTATAAGATGCTTCACAGCCTTGCTCTGACACACCCGTAAGCTGCACATCATACGTTCCCGCTTCATAAGCAATACTTGTATCTTTTTTGCTCGTTACTATCGTTTCTGTACCATTGCCTAAAAAGTCCCAAATAAAGTGCGTAACCGTAGGGTCGGTAATACTTGATTGATTTTGTAAAAACACATCCGTAGAGTCGCATACATCATCCAAACTAAAGACCACGGTAGGTGATTTTTCTACTACCACAGTATCAATAACCGTATTTGAGCACGTATTCACATCCGTTATCGTCAAGCTTACTGGTGTTTTTCCACTAGCAGGAAACACAAATTGAGGATTTTGCAAAGATGATCCCTGACCGTTGCCAAAGTTCCAACTATAACTCAGCACGGAAGGAGTATTAAAACTTGTCGCCTCACCATAACAAGCCGTATCAGAGGTAAAACTTACAACAGGAAGCTCATAGACGGTTACAGTAGCCAAATCAGAGGTATCATTATCACAAAAACCATTTTTTACAATAGCCCTATAATGCGTAGTCGTATCCAAATTGGTAAAAGCATAGGTATTTCCACTAAACGAAATATCTGTCCAGTCTGTAAGATTAGCAGAAGATTGCCATTTGAGTATCGTACCACGTTGACCAATCAAACTCAAATTACCAGCATTGAGATATTTACACACATTCACATCACCTATGATATCTCCCCCCAGCGAAGGATCGTCAACCGTAATCTTCAATGGGTCAGTATAAGCTTCTAGACATACACCATGCTGTACGACTGCCCTATAATAAGTATCTTGGATCAATGCTTGGTACTCTAAAGAGTCTGTGGTATTGTTGAGTGTAGCCCATGGTAAAAAACCTGTAGCCGAACTCTCCCAACGTACTACATCGCCAAGCTGTCCTGATAGTTTGATCGTATTGATGTCTATGTTACCCGCGCAAACGTTTGCTTCACCAGTAAGTAGCCCTGCTTCTGTAGTGGCATCTACGACTACCTCTATCTCACTCGTAAACGTACATACGCCTAATGTAATAGAAGCAGTATAAGTACCTTGATCTATAAGATCAAGAGGATCTATAACAAGCGTGTCATTATCAACACCCAGATCACCAAGTCCCGTAAACTCCCATTGATAAGAAGCTCCCATCAAATCGGGAACAGAGAGTGCTATGCTATCCCCTTCACAAGCAGCGCTTTGCCCCACTATCTCAAAACTACCTGCCAGTTCTTCTTCTGGAGCTAAAACAATCGTAGGAGGAACTGCTGTATATTTTCGGGTAAAAAACCAATCTATCTGTGTACTACCTGCTGATAAATCTTCTTGCAAAATGATAGGATACATATGTGATGGGTAAGTAGCATGGATAGCAGCAGCCTGCGTGAGGGTATTGCCAGGCCACTCTAATATCTGTTCGTTAGTATTAGTCCAAGCAAACCTCCACTTATCTAGCAAATCAGCACCAGATGGAACACCAAGCACACCTGCGGCATTAGTTTCTAAGCATGTGCCCGCTTCTGTTTGTACACTTCTTGTTTGTAAAAGCTCTCCAATGCCTCCCCTATTATCAAGAGAAAGGGCATAGCCTTCGGGAGAAACACCATTAGAATCAAACACTCCTATACTTGTCAAAGCATCGCTTGCCAAACTACTAAAATGAGCCTCTACATAGTGAGGGCTTTCTACCTGTGTACGTCCATACAGCACAGTATTACCACTTAATACCAATCGCTCCGAACTTATATCGACAGTACTACTACCACAGTTAACCCATTTGTCTGGATCTAATGTGTTACTAAAATCATCAAAAAATGGAAAAGTAGCTTCCCCATCACTCGTAGAGCTTACCGCCCCATTGCCATAAAACAAATAGATCGTATCTTCTGCTACTTCCAAGTCCGCAAGTTTGACCCATATAGTCGCCGTAGTAGTGTTAAGCGTAGTTTCTTCAATCCAGTGTGGGAGTATAGTACCATCCTTATCCGTGAAGCGTATATCCGCACCATTATTTTTCATTTTGCTATTAGCAATCAACTCACTCATATTGATACTCAAGCTCAGTTGATAACTAGTCAATGTTTCTCCCAGTCGATTGTCTATCAGAATAGGCACCCTATATTTCCAATCATTCAGACATTGCGCGGTAGATTTCAAAGAAACCACCATTAATAAAATATAAAAGATATTTTTTTTCAAAACTCACTTAATTATTAATCAGTATTTTGCTAGTGAACGTACGATCTCCGCGTTGCAAAAATAAATAGTAAAGACCATTTTCCACGTCATTTAAAGAAATTTTTATACTATTTTCTTCAAATAAACTCCATGACAATTCATTTATCTTTTCTCCTACTGCGCTTATCAACTCAATCTTATCGGGTGGCGACAAAACATAGCTAAGCGAAAATTCTTGTAAAGAATTAGGATTAGGATAAATAGTATATTTTTCAGTAAGCATGGATGAAGTATCCTCTTCTTGTTCATAACTTACTCTCCCAAAAATAGTATCAGTGAGTAAGCTCACTTTTTGATCTAAAAGAACACTTCTCATTTGCTGTGTTTGTCCCTCTGTAAAAAAAAGTAAGCAAAGATCAGGCGCTGAATTCATAAAGTTTTGCACCATATCCAATGATCCACAGGTATATTGAGAAAGGTTACAATTGGTAACTGTCGCTTGATTAGGCGTATCGTCAATACCATCAGGATTGCTACAACTGTCTTGCCCTATACTCCATGTGTGTTTCAGTCCCAAAAAATGCCCTACTTCATGCGTAAGCGTATGCCCTAAAGCATAGTTGGACAACAAATCCCCCTCAGTACCAAAAGCTTTATAATCTACCACTACCCCCAACTGATGGTTAGCTTCCAGCCCCACAATACCGTCTGTAAGATCACATACCCATATATTCAAAAATCTTTCTGTATCCCAAGGAGACTTACCACCTTTACTCTCATCAAATACTGCCGTTCCCGAAAACTTAAGCACATCTGTCTCAGTGTAAGTAATGCCTGTAGTAGAGAGGCTATCTTCGTCAAAGGCTGTTACAAAAAAAGTAATATGACTATTCGCTACCACCTCTTTGAACACCTCTACCACTGCACTAGTATCTGTCTCTAAATTAAAATCTTGATTGAGTGCCTCTATCTGTGAATAGATTTGAGATTCACTTAGCCTTTCAGCTTCATTTTCATAAAGCACATGCACAACCACAGGCACAAATAAACGATCATCTTGTGCATATGATATCAAAGGAGACATTATTACTCCTAAAAAAAAAACACCAAGATATCGTTTTAGATTTTGATCCATTTTAAAACCTTGACCTCATTTTGTGTAGCAATTTTTATGTAATACACCCCTACAGGTAATTCTTCAAAATCATACGTCCAAATGGAATGTTTCAACTCATCAGACCTCTGCTCTACTAGATTTCCTTTAGCTGTAAGAATGCTTACATTGACTTCAGATTCTTTGGAAAGAGCTATCTCTACGCGCAACATACCATCCGAAGGATTAGGGTAAATAAAAGCCTCTTCAATCATCAAAATCGTTGTTTTATTTATCACCTCTTCGTCAGGAGCAATTACTTCATCAAACACAAAACGCTGTTGTTTCACACTAATATTTTTAAGCTCTTGATCTGTACAGTAACCGTCAGATATGGTAAGCGTAACTTCATAGTTCCCCGTGTCTGGATAAAGATAAGTAGGTGTCTTTTGAGTACTAACAGCCCCGTCCCCAAATGTCCATACAAAGCTCAATTCACTACCGTCAGAGACAGGTACAAACTCAATAAATTCATTTTGAGAAATATCGGATGCTACTAAAAAGTTGGCTGCCAGTAAGTTACTAGTATAAAATATTTCAACCGTGTCGCTCGCATAACAACCTATATCATTGCTCGACCTTACCCAATACATACCTGAAGAGGTTACTTCAAAAATATTCTGATCAGAAGTTAGACCTTCAATAGACGATCCCCATAGATGGGTATAAGTATCATCATATGGAGAGCGAAGCGCCAAAGGATCTTCACTACACAAGAAACGATCTGCTCCGAGATCAATCCTCATAGGATCATGGATGACTACATCCACTTCATCACTACCTTTACAACCATTGATATCCGTAACTTCTACCGTATAAGTACCTGACGCTCCTACTTGGTAATTTTGTTGTGTTGACTGAACCAAAACACCAGCAGATAAAAGTCCATTATACCAAGCATAATTCACTCCAGTCAAGTCAGCCGAAAGCGTAACCGTTTCGCCAGCACAAGCCTCTTGGTCTAAACCAGCATTTACTACAGGAACATCATTGACCTTTACGTTTACTTCATCCGTTGCATAACAAGTATGTTGGTTCGTAACCGTCAATTCATATGTCCCCTCTTCTGTCGCTAATAAAGTATTTGTCTGTTCTCCCGTACTCCAAGCATAGGTGTGATGATTCAGTAATGGACTAGATAATGTACTCACATCCCCCTCACATATTGTTACATCTAGTCCCAAGTCCACCTGTGGGTCTTCGTACAAGTTGATCTTGATTTGTTTTGTAGCCGTACAAATCCCTCCATTGCTAACCGATAGCTTTACTACTTCGGTCTCATCAAAGGTAACTTGTTGGTCAGTACTATTGATATTCGTACCTTCCCATCGATAAACACCTCCCGTATTTTGAGCGTCCAAGGTAATATTCCCTACAGCTTTGCACTGTTCATATTCAGTAGCTAAGTGCGAAAGATTAGGAGTGTCAAAAAGATTAACCGTCCAGTTTTGAGTGATTTGACATGCGCCAGGAATTTGAGATAATACAGTATAATCTCCATTTTGAGTTACAGCCAATATTTTATCAGTGTCAGTCAGTGCGTTACCATCCTTAAACCATTGGTAGTCAGCATTAGGTACGCGCGCATGTAAGCTTGCCCCTTCACATTTATTGATAGGTACCTCATTAAATATCCTAGAACCATTGGTACTAAGATTAACATTCACACGCTCACTCACCGCACAGCCATTGGCATTGGTTACTCGTACATGATAATCACCCGTAGTCGTTACGACAATAGCACTATCCGTTTCACCAGTTGACCAAGAGTATTGTAATGAAGGGTCATGATTTGCCACTATACGATGATTATCTCCACATACATATTGATCTTCGGAAGAAAATAAGATCGTAGGATTGGCCACTACTGCTACATCTTTAGTGATGGTAGTCGTATCACAACTATTTTTTGACCATGAACTTAAGGTTATAGTATAATCCCCTACCTCTTCAAGGTTTAACGTAATATTAGATTGATTAAAGAAAGTTTGTCCATTGCTTACCTCCCATTTCCATTCATCCCCAGAGAGAAAACTAGTAGTTGCACTCACTACCAAAGGACTACCTTGACATACACTTGTAGAAGAAAGTTTGAAATCTGCCACAGGTGGGTTATACAATGTAATCGTTTTACTCACGTTAGCAACACAACTATGTGCATTGGTAGCAACCATACTGATAGGATATGTCTTTTCTCTCAAATTTACATCTGCTTGTGGATAAAGCGTTACAGGGTGCACCTCAGTACTTGTCTCATCATTTCCTAAGCTCCAGTCAAATGTAGTTTGGTCTATATGATCTGTTTGGTTTACCAAATCAATAGCAAGGTCAAAACAGTGATTTCCTTGTACACTAAAATTAGGTACGGGCAGCTCATTGACCGTCAATGTAATGCTAGTATC
>WTJX01000652.1 GCA_011524675.1 Cytophagales bacterium | reverse complement strand
AATATACATAGAGCCTACCAAGGCACTGCCTAGTGCCGTCGCTAACTTAATACGTTGGTACTCTCCTCCAGAGAGCGTGGAAGTAAGACGGTTTAAGTTAAGATAGCTCAAACCCACGTCCAATAGGTACGACAACCTATTTTGTATCTCCTTGATGATGCGGTCTGCTACCTTTTGCTCATACTCACTGACACTAAGCTCATTAAAAAATGTAAACAACTGATCTATAGGCATGAGCACCAGCTCTTGTATAGAAGTACCTTGTATTTTGACATAAGAGGCTTCTTTGCGTATGCGAGTGGTATGACAGTCGGGGCATGCCGTTCTACCACGGTAGCGCGAAAGCATCACGCGGTACTGTATCTTGTGTAATTGTGTTTCTAGGTGAGCAAAGAATTCATCCAAGCCCTTGAAGTAGCTGTTTCCAGTCCAAAGTAGTTTTTTTTGTTCTTCAGAGAGATCCTCGTAGGGACGATGTATAGGAAAGTCAAATTTAATTCCATGTTTCACCAATGGTTCTAGCCATAGTCCCATCTTATCTCCTTTCCAAGGAGCAATAGCACCTTCAAATACAGATTTTGTTTTGTCTGGAAATACTAAGTCATGGTCTATACCCAGCACATGCCCAAAGCCATCGCACGTACGGCATGCTCCATAAGGATTGTTAAAGCTAAAAAAGTTGACATTTGGCTCATCGAAGAGGATTCCATCTAGCTCAAAACGATCAGAAAAGTGCTGCATCCCCTCTGTAGGAAAGAAAAGCTGACAAGAACCATCGCCCTCATAAAAAGCTGTTTGGATAGAGTCTGAAAGACGAAAACGTGCATTCTCATCATTTTTTACAATTGCCCTATCTATCAAAATATAAACCTCTTTTCCTTCGAGCGCGAGCATACTGTCATCGGTAGAGAGTAGTTCTTCTATGAAGTGCGTTTGCTTCTCTACCATGACCCTAGAGTAACCTTTCTGCAAGAGCAACGAAAGTTCCTCTTTGAGACTTCTGCCTTCTTTGATCGTGAGTAAGGATAAGACCATTAGCTTAGTCCCTTCGGGATGGGTATAGATGTGTTCGATGATGCTTGAAACACTATCTTTTTCTACTACCTTTCCAGAGATTGGAGAGTAAGTTTTGCCTATTCTAGCATACAAAAGTTTGAGGTAGTCATATATTTCGGTGGTAGTACCTACTGTAGAACGAGGGTTTTTGGTAGATACTTTCTGCTCTACGGCTATGGCAGGGGAGATGCCACTGATAGACTCCACTTCGGGCTTTTCCATACGCCCCAAAAACTGACGTGCATAAGAACTAAGGCTTTCTACATACATGCGTTGCCCTTCGGCAAAGAGCGTATCAAAGGCAAGGGAAGATTTTCCCGAGCCAGAAACACCAGTAACCACCACCAATTTGTTGCGAGGGATAGACACAGTCAAGCCCTTGAGGTTGTTTACTTGTGCCTTATGTATTGTAATAAAATCGTTGGGTTTTGTCAGTTTCGCCATCGTTATGTATTAGGAAAAGCAAAAATAGTAAAATTATGATATCAATTAGTGTCTAGTCGTTAGTCATTAGTATTGAGTTTTGAAGAAGGCA
Source organism: Cytophagales bacterium (assembly GCA_011524675.1). GTDB lineage: Bacteria > Bacteroidota > Bacteroidia > Cytophagales > JAAEPT01 > WTJX01. The sequence goes on along the minus strand of WTJX01000652.1, from coordinate 754 downwards.
TTGCAAAACCATCTTTTGCAATGCCTTCATGTACACAAATGACAAAGTTTACTAAACACCTATCGCTAATCATAAAACACAATCACTCACTCATTGTTTAGAGGCATTATTTTTTTAATTCTACTGAACTTAATCCTTCCGCTTTTTTAAGTACAAAGTCTTACTTTAGAGTACAAAGTCCTTAGTACTAAGTCTAAAGTTTATTAAACACTGATTACTGTGAACCCTTCATTTTTTCATTATTTTAATTTTTTAATTCTGTTAAGCTCTATCCTTCCAGTCTAAACGACACTGCATTATTAATTCTTCATCATTAATTAGCTTTAGCCACTTTCGTGGAATGGATTCATGGCGTTAACGTTCTTACGTTCAACTTTTAACTCATCACTAACCTTCGACTTTTTGGTTGTTAATTTGTCGATAGTCAAATCTTAGACTGGAATTATTCATCTTGTTCTTTTTTTAAGAAGTAGTCTTTTACCTCAGACTGAACTCTGTTTTTGACATCGTTCCAAGTAGTATTATCAATCATGATAGGGTCTTCAGATTCGTTGGCTTCATCAAAGTAGCATAAGGAACGTAATATGTGACTAATATACTCCTGTTTGAATTTTACTCTATACAAAGCTAGCATTTCCTTTAAGGTGAACGTTTGTAAAAGTTTGTATATGTCAAAAAAATCTTTCTTTTCTGCTCTATTAGAAACAGCCGATAGTTTCATTGCGGCTATGTCCTTCGGTGAAAGTAATCGTAT
>WTJX01000524.1 GCA_011524675.1 Cytophagales bacterium | reverse complement strand
CACACAGCCTGTACAGCAAGACAGCGCTTTTTTATATTTAGGGGAATTATACTTAAAGTTTGAAACGAATTACCTCAAAGCAGTACATTGTTTTAATCAATACGAAAAATTGTCTTCAATATCTGATGATTCTAAGGTATTGTACAACCTAAGAGGGTATGCTCATTTGATGCTTGGTAATTTTGATCTAGCGGTCAAAGATTTGGAAAGAAATGCGGCTTTACTACCTAATGCTATAAATTATCATTTACTCTCTCAAGCATATTTACGGAGCAATGATTACAGCGCATGTTGCAATTCATTGGAAAAAGCCATCTCATATGACAGTGAATACAAAGCCGCTATAGTAGATTTTGAAAGATACAAATGCCCAAAAGACTAATAGTAGTAATCATTCGGTTAAACCCATTCTAATTCTCATGAGCTTTTGGCATTAGCCGTTAGCATTTTTTAGTAATGAGTTTATAATTTATGGTCGGTCGGTTATTAACTTTTGTCTTTTTTTTTAAGTGTTTTTATATTGTTCTTTTTTAGCTAAAAGCTAACTACTAAAGGCTAAAAGCTTTACCCACTAAATTTGCAGAGCGAGCTATCAAAAAAACTAAAACTCAATACGTGCTTTACCTAACGCATACGTCTAGTCATCTTCTCCTTCCTTATTGGAAGAATAACTAATACTTCTTGCGTCAACCTCTCTTAGCTTTTCTTGTACATCAATGACTATCCCCATTTTGGTATCTTGATCTATTTTGAGAGATATTTTCATGAATGATGATTTTGATGGTCCTAATTTAGTACGCTGAGACTCTATGAAAATAGGTACTTGCTCTGGAGTAATTAAGATATCATCTGCTTGTATTCTTGATTCTTGACCATATGAACTTTGATCGTTTGGCTTTCCGATGTAGATATTACTCACTAGGTTTGCTTTCTCTAACTGCTGTAGTTCAGAAGCTTTTGGTTGCTTCACTTGTACTATCGTCTGCTCTATAGGCTTGGTTGCCACCATAAAAAAGAACAATAAAATAAAAATAATATCAGGCAGAGCAGAAGTAGGTACTGCTTGCATTCCTCTATCTTTTTTTCCAAACTTAGACATATGTTATATTGTTTTGTGATGGTACGGACAAAAGCAAAGTCCAAAAAACATTTCCAAAAGCTATCTCAAATAAAACCTTACTGCTGAGCTATTCAAACAAAAAGGTGTTCTATTATAAGGTTTCAAAATTAGTAGGCTCAGCCAAAGACAGTTGCATAGGATATACTTCTTTAGACTTTTTATATTTCTTCAAAATATCACTAGACATATCAAGGCTACCTTCATCATACTTCAAGTATTCTTCTTTGCTTATTCCCATCTCCTCAGCACGCAAAGTGTGATATGCTGCTTTCAGTTCGTTGAGCACATTGATATACAAACTATACGAAGTACCTCTATCTGTCCTATAAGAAATGATAGCATCTTTTGGACTATCTGCCTCTTTGGTGATAAAGTCAATAGCCATTTGTCTAATCTCTTTGTAATCTGATAGTGGCTCATCTTCTACCAACAACTGATCTCTTGAATTGACCAAGACCTTAAACAAGTTTCTCTTATGTATATCCAAGTCTATATCTTGTTCTTTCTTTGGAGGAAGGGTGAAGTTTACACCTTTCTCACTAACAATAGTAGTCGTAACGAGAAAGAAAATAAGCAGCAAAAAAGCAATGTCAGCCATAGAGCTGGCATTTACTTCCTCCATTTTTCTTTTTTTTCTAGGCATCGTATTAGTCTTTGAAAAGATTAATGATCGGAAGGATAAAAATAGAAAGTATAGAAATACCTACTAAGATAAACGTAGCATTTAACAAACCACCAGAAAACTTTGCAGCGTCATGCTCGATATAAGAAACGATATCTGTACCACTCTCCAAGACAAAATTGTCCGAATATGAATAACCAATAAGGAAGATCAATGCAAGAGAAGCTAAGCCTATCAAGGGTACTAATAGTACTTTTGGTCTCTGTATCGCAGAAATTAAAGGCAACAAAATTGCCAATAGTATTGCTGCAAATAACAAAGCGTAAGAACCAAAAAGTAAAATTGGAGGACTAAGATTTAAGATGAAAAAAGCAGCAACGATTGCCACTGCGATAGACAAGGTGATGTATAAACCAAATTTGTGAAAAAAGTTCAACATAATATTTGTTTTAAAGTGATTTGAAAATATTAAAAGGCTTTGCACAGCTAAGGTTTTGAGCTTAGTCAAGGCTTTCAATAGTTTAAAACCGCAGTTTACTAGTTGTAAATTAGGATTTTAAAATGTTGTATAACGCCTAATAAGTGCAAAAGATGGTTTTGCAAAG
>WTJX01000001.1 GCA_011524675.1 Cytophagales bacterium | reverse complement strand
AAAGCTTTCTTAAACACAAGGTCAAGTATGAGTTACTTCAATTTCCTTTTAAGAAACCAACTCATACACTTACCTCGTGTAATGACGGAGCAGTAGCTCAGCGGGTAGAGCATAAAACTTTTAGTTTTTAGATTATCAAAAACTGGTCAATAAAAGCTTACTTCATTTGGATTTTAGGGTCGTGGGTTCGAATCCCACCTGCTCCGCAAAAAGATAACGATATCTTTTAAAAATATTCAGGTCAATTGCTTCTTACTTCTGGGGTATCCCCACCATTTTTCGGCAATGACATAGAAGCAAAATTACCTGATTTTATTTACTTCAAAATCATAGAACGATGAATACAACATTACAAAAAGTTGCGTTGAGACAAAGCGCACTATACATCGACCATAAGCATACGCAAGATCAAGGAACACTCCCTCTCAATGAAACTACCTTGGTATTGCTTGCCAACTGCAAAAAGTTAGGTTACACTTTTTCTGAAGAATTGTTAAGAACAGTAAATACAGCTACTCCAAAAGTAAAGTTGGACATTTTAGAGCTATTGAGACAAGTAACGGGTGTAAACAAAAATTGGACTCCTCTAGTAAAGCAATGGGATATACCTACAGGCGAAAGCGTTAAAGATCGTATCGAAACATTAATTGCCAATTTATTCAAAACCAACAACGGTACTACTTTGGCGTGTGGTCATCATATCCCAGTCAATACTTTTCCTTTGGAACGGTACAATGGTTGTCCATTCTGTGGAACGCCTTTTTCATTTGAAGAACTGAAACTGGACGAAAAAAATAAAGGAAAGTTAAAAGTATTAGAGCTATGGTCTTATAACGATATAGAAGACTATATGCGTTCGCTTTTAACATCTCCTGTGCCATTAGAAGCAACCCAAGCAGATAGCCTTGGTATTATGCTTAAACATATGGATATGCCAGCCAAAATAAGCATTGGTATGAAAGAAACATTGATGTTGGTGGTAGATGAATTGATAAAAAGCAAAAAGCAAAGCGCAGCGGCATCTTTGTTTAACTCGCCAAATGAAGTATTGAGGTACTTATGGTATAAGCATACAGGTTTTTTGCAGTTGGTAGAACCAAAAACCATCATAAAACAAAATACTAACAATTATACCAATAGGCATTACTTTTTAAATAAAGGAGAAAGTCAACGTACAAAAGCCATAAAAGAGTTAAAACTAAAGTACAGTAGAGAAGAGTGTAGGATGTATGCCAACTGGTTAAATCAGATTGATTTGCCTGTAGAAAAGCAATGCGAGATGATGCACGCCAAAAGAGGCATTTGGGTCAGAGTCATTAGAGCCTTGAGGTTGGCAGAGTATAGCAAAAAGAAAGGCTTTGAAAAGCTTGCTTGCCTATTGGATACTTTCTACAACCAAAAGTATGATGTATGGCAAGGACGTGTAAATCATTTTAGACTAAAGTATGATGCAGAAAATACATTCAAGCTAATGAAGCAAAGACCAGGTCTATTTGCTAGGTCATTGTTTTCGTTAATGTTATGGTTTGGAAAAGACATCACCATACAACATTTCAAAGAGGTAATAGATCAAATACCTAAGCGTTTGATATTCTCTCTGAATATGTATGCAGAGAACTATTTTGACCCTAGCATCGATAGAAGCATAAAAACGCTTGGCGGTGTACGAAAGAGAATCCCTGCCAATCCTTTATTGCAACTCTACGGGCAAAAAGAATTGAAGAGTATGCAAGACGAGATTCAGGAATTGAGCTTATACGCCATGAAAAAAACTTGGTCAACGGCAGAAAACAAGCATAAAACCATGTTCATTGAAAAATCATTGTACAACACACCTATCGCCATAGGAGATAGAAGCGATACCATACAAGACTTGCCAAATGTATTGATGGGAACGAGATTCCCAGTAGAAGGCGACAAAGTAAGGCTATTCTTACAATGGGGTGTAGGACTAGAAGCCCAACACTTAGACATGGATTTGAGTTGCAAAGTGATTTATGACAACAGCACAGAGCATTGCTCTTACTCTAGGCTTCATATTAATGGTTGCAAGCATAGCGGTGATATACAACGCATCCCACACAAAGTAGGTACAGCAGAGTATATAGATATAGACATTGTTGAGCTAGCTAATAGGCATGCTAAGTATGTCGTATTTACATGCAATGCTTATACCAATGGTAGCCTTGCGCCAAACTTAGTAGTAGGTTGGATGAATAGTCAATACCCTATGCGTATTTCGTCTAGTGGAGTAGCATACAACCCTGCACAAGTACAACATCAGATCACGATCAAACAAAACTTGGTCAAAGGTTTGGTATTTGGAGTCTTGGACATAGCCTCAAGG
>WTJX01000095.1 GCA_011524675.1 Cytophagales bacterium | reverse complement strand
AAATTTAAAGAAGTTATTAACAAAAAGCGTGTCAACATATTTCATGAGACAACAATAAGTCAAAACTACATACTATTCATTTTTAAATAGCATAAGAGCTAACTGCTAAAAGCTTTAGCTACTAAAAGTATTTAGTGAAAAATCAATGAAAATTAAAACATAACACGTGGTTTACCGAATGAATACTGATTTTTAGTTTTTTTATAAAAAAGTTTAGATCACTTGAGTATTATATTTTTAAAAAAGGAAAATAATAGACTACTTTGCAGTTTTTAGAAATTTAGTAAAGCTATAATATGTTATTATATGGTGCTAGTGGTCATGCGAAAGTAGTGATCGACTGTTTGATAGACTTAGACATTTCTGTAGATGGTATTTTTGATGACTACTCAGATTTGATGTCTCTGAATGGTTATGATGTCTTGGGAGAGTATGATACTGTGGAGTTGCCAAACGAAAAAATGATAGTAACCGTTGGTGATAACATTACTAGAAAAAAAATTGTAGATAAAATATCTCATAAATTTGGAGATGCTGTCATACACCCTAGTTCTTCTGTATCTAAATATGCGAATATTGGTAAAGGATCTGTGGTATTTCATCGTTCTGTAATACAGTCTGGTGCCTCTGTAGGAAAACACTGTATCATTAATACGTCAAGCTCTGTAGATCATGACTGCGAGATAGAAGACTTTGTTCACATATCTCCTAAGGTTACCTTATGTGGAAAGGTAAAAGTAGCAGAGGGAACTCATATTGGTGCTGGTGCTACTGTTATTCCTGAGGTTACTATTGGCAAATGGTGTGTCATAGGAGCTGGCGCTGTGATTACCCAAAACCTTCCCGATTATTCTTTGGTAGTAGGTGTACCTGGTAAGGTTATTAGAAAGGTAGAATTAATGTAATGATGTACCTGACTAAACGTAAGCATTCGGTGAACTAGGTTTTTATTCTCATGAGCTTTTGGCTGTTAGGTATTAGCAATTAGTTTGTTAATTAGATTAGCTTTTAGCTGTTAGGATTCAGGGATTCCGCTTTTAACTAGGGAAGTCTTCCTTTTCTATCATTTAAACTCCTTTCTTTCCTAAAGGTTATACTTTTTAGGAAAAATGAAGGAAGACTTCCCTCAAAACTTATTATTTTTTGACTTTTTATTTTTAAACCCGGAATCCCTGTGTTAGGATTTAGCTATTTGCTTTTTTATAAAGTATCAAAACTATAGGCTTTAGCCATGAAAAGTATTTAGTAAAAAATCAAGAAAAGCTAAAATATGTCACGTGGTTTACTGAATGGATACAACAGAACCAGTACCAATAATACACTGCAAACGCTACTATGTCGTATAACATTTACCTGTCTCCACCTCAACTTTCTGGCAAAGAAATAAAAGCATTAAAGGCCGTACTTAGCTCAAACTGGCTAGCTCCTCATGGTGCTGCGTCGGGCAATTTCAGAACGTCCATACGACAAGCATCTTCTTCTAAATATGTAGTACTGACCAATGCAGGAACTGCCGCAATACATCTAGCGCTAAAGGTCTTAGGAGTGGGCTTTGGTGATGAAGTCATCTGCCCTACATATACCTTCGCTGCTAGTGCATTCCCCATTATGTATCTGCATGCAAAGCCTATCTTTATTGATGTAAAGGCTGATACTTGGAACATTTGTCCCGATTTAATGGAAATAGCGATTAAAGATCGGTTGAGAAAGGGAAAAAAAATCAAGGCGATTATACTAGTACATAATTATGGTAATCCTGTTGATTGGCTCAATATCTATAATTTAGCAACTGAATATGATATTCCTATTATAGAAGATGCTGCCGAAGCTTTAGGAGCTAAATATGATAAAAAAAATATAGGTGGACTTTCTGCATTAGGAGTTTATTCTTTCAATGCCAATAAAATCATCACTAGTGCAGGCGGTGGCGCTCTTTTGTGCAAAAGTGAAGCACATTACAAACAAGCACTAAAACTCTGTAATCAAGCTAAAGAACCTTCATATGCTCATTATGTACATGAAGAGGTAGGTTACAATTATGCGATGAGCGACATTCAAGCTGCTATAGGACTGAGCCAACTAAGCGAGATTGATAAAAAGGTGATACAAAAAAGAAAAATCTTAGCATATTACCAAGAGGCGTTAAAAGACCTTGACTTTATAGACTTTCAGCAAGAGGAAGACAAAGGATTTTCTAATAGGTGGCTTTCTTGCATCAAACTATCCGAAAAAGCTCCTTCTACTGCTTTGATGGTGAAGCAAGCATTGGATAAGGCTAAAATAGAAAGTAGGCTTTCTTGGAATCCGTTACATACCCAGAAGGCATTTGAGCAATCAATCAATTATACCG
>WTJX01000090.1:7257-7862 GCA_011524675.1 Cytophagales bacterium | reverse complement strand
AAGTTGTACATCATGAGTCTTCTTTCATGACAGTATTTCTAATGATTTGATTTGTTATTGATACTCCTCTGGAGTAACCTTAAGTAGAGTAATGAAATTCCCTTCTTTGTCCTTGTATAAATAGTTAACACTTACTTCGTTATCTCTAAAGTAACTCATTTGCGGGTTTGTTTTAATGTTGTTTATAACATTAGGTTTCACAAATGATAATAGTTGAGTGGTATCTACTTCAGTGCTCAACATATTTACTAAGGTATAGTTATATTGAAACACTTTATTAGGTAAAGCCATTGTATTGTCAAGTCTAGTTTCAGAATCCACTTCCATAGGTAGCGTTTTATTGAGTTGGCTAGCTACCTTGACTAAGGTTTGATCTACAACACTTTTATTTACCCCTTCCTTAAATGCTTCTTTTAATTCTTCAACTTTTTTTGTTGAACAAGAAGAAATAACGAGTATTAATAACAAAGAAATGTAAGTTACTCTCTTCATTTTCTTGGTGTCTTTAAATTACTGACTTCTTAATAATCTCCTAATGTTTCTTGCAGTTGTGCTAAGGCGCTATCTTTTTGCTCATCGTTTGGAGCAACACCGTGCCATTTGTG
>WTJX01000090.1:0-7247 GCA_011524675.1 Cytophagales bacterium | reverse complement strand
TGAAATCTATAGGGTAGCCCATTTCTGCTTCCATCAATACCATGATTGGTTTTCTTTGTCCTACAAGCTTGTTTGCTTGTTCGTATGTTTCTACGATTTTGCCCATGTCGTTTCCTTCCTTAAGCGAAAGTACTGTCCATCCAAAAGACTCATATTTTGCCTTTAGGTCTAGTAGTCCCATGACATCATCTACTGGTCCGTCTATTTGTGCTCCATTGTAGTCAATGGTAGCGATCAAGTTATCTACCTTGTGGTGTGCTGCATACATAGCTGCTTCCCATACTTGCCCTTCTTGTTGCTCACCGTCTCCCATAAGGATGTAGGTTACGCCACTATCTTGGTTTAGTTTTTTAGTTTGTGCTGCTCCTACTGCATTTGACAATCCTTGACCTAAAGAACCCGATGCCATTCTGATACCTTCTAGTCCTTCGTGTGGGGTAGGGTGTCCTTGCAAACGAGAATCAATCTTACGGTGTGTAGCGAGCTCTTTGATGTCGAAGTATCCAGCTCTTGCTAGTGTACTGTACCATACAGCAGAGATATGACCATTAGATAAGAAGCATAGATCTTCACCCTTTGCATCCATGGTGAAGTTTTTAGGGTCGTGCTTCATGAAGTGAAAGTATAAGGCTACAAAATAATCTGCGCAACCCAATGCACCTCCTGGGTGTCCGTTTCCTACGCCATGTACCATGCGTACTATGTCTCTTCTCACCTGAGAAGCTACCTCTTCCAGCTTTTTGATTTCTTCGTTACTTGCTGACATATGATTGTTGATTTAAAAAATGTTTTGTGATTAACTGTGTTTTATCTATTTGTAATTTTTACAGTATCATACTGTAAAAGTAAGGAAAAAATCTTACTTTAAAATTTGAGCTGTATGATCTTTGGTTTTTACTTTTTGAATAATCTCTTCTATGATACCTTCTTCGTTGATAAGGAAAGTCGTTCTAGCAATGCCTAAGAAGGTTTTTCCGTACATACTTTTTTCTTTCCATACCCCAAAATCTTCAATCATTTTTTTGTCGGTATCTGCAAGTAGATCAAAAGGTAGTTCGTATTTATTGATGAATTTTTGGTGTGATTTTTCACTATCTCCACTTACGCCCAACACTTCGTATCCTTGTGCTTGCAAGGCTTGGTAGTTGTCTCTGAGGTTGCACGACTCGGCAGTACAGCCTGGTGTATTATCTTTTGGATAGAAGTATATGACTAATTTTTTACCTGCAAAGTCAGATAGTTGTACTTCTTTCCCGTCTTGATTTTTGACTAAAAAGTCAGGGGCTTTTTCTCCTACTGTTGGCATAGTGCTAAATGTGTATTAAAATGTGTGCGTAAATTTAGACATATTTCCACAGTTATCGCTTACCTTGAGTACAAAATTACCCGAATAATTTATGGAAGGGTCTTTTCTTTGAGACCAAATCAAACCATTTCCTACGTCATAATTCATAAGTAACCATTCACCATTGAGGTAAGCTTCAAAGCTTGCAATTCCTGAGAGATTGTCTGAGATATAAAAATAAATGTCTTTATAGTTGGTGCGTGTGCGCTTTATGCTTGGGGCTATACTGTCTGTTTTGAGATAATATTTACCTAGATCTCTAGTTTTGGCACTGATTTGATTTTCTTTCCAATCGCCCCCTACATATACTTGTCTGTTTTTGTGATCTGTACGGAAAAGTTTGGTTTTGCTTTTTGCTTTGATATGGTCTGAAGACTTTAAGCTTACGGTAGCATATTTGAACAGAGGTGTGGCTACATCACATAGGTGTACGTTGTTTTGGCTTTCTTCTGCTTCAAAATAGAGCGTATCATAGAGTACCTTAGCAGGGAAGTACACACTATAGTTTTTTCCATGTACGTGTTCGTTTTTATGTGGTGAAATTTGCTTAACGAAGTTGAGCTTTTTTTCTTCACCGCAATGGCTAAATAAACTTGGAAGCCCTTCTCTCAAATCCCAAAGATAGACGATAGAAGAAGCACTATGGTAGGCATAATTTACTTCTTTGCTATGTGTGCTGTTTTTTAGTATCGCAGGATTAGAAAAGCTTTTAGGATTGTCAACGCTCAATTTTAGAATGTTTTTGTGTACATCGTAGCGGATATTGGTTTTTTTGTTTGAGTAGGTATGCGAGGCTAGCGTTTGTAAAGGAGTCTGTCCTTGGATCTTAAAACTTAGTGAGCTGATATTGTTGTAAGAGTCAGTAACTTGTATTTCTACTTGGTAAGTGCCAGTGTCAGCGATTTGTAGGTAGCCTTTGTCTTTACTCTTGTAGTAAGGAAGTATATTACCATCATCTACATAGCATTTGTTGAAATAGTTTTTGCGCAAGTACATAGCTTCATAGTTTACATGGCAATCCATGACACGTGAAGTACCGAAGTTTACTTTTTGGATGTGGTAGGTGAAATAGGGCACTCCATTGACAAAAGTGGCTATTTTCACTACACCGTTTAGGTTACTTGCTCCATCTAATTGGTCATATGTTTTGATTTCTAGTCCTAGTTTGCCATGTGCTTTGATGGTACTATTGATTTTGTATTTTCCATTGCCTAGTGAGATGGCTGTATATTCTTTTCGCTGAAAGCGATGGTCAATTCTAGCGTCTATACTTTCAGAAGAAAGTGCTATCTTTTTGATAAGAGGTTTTGTATGGTCTAATATTTCTTTGAATCCAAATAGGAGTGGGTCTATGGAGTGTTGGGCTGCATTACGTATTTCAAAGTGTAGGTGTGGTGCTTGTGAACTGCCTGTATTACCTGCATAAGAAATAATGTCTCCTTGTTTGAAACTGTATTTGCCTTTTTCGGGATAAAGCTCTACGCTAAAGCTTTTTTTTCTATACTGCTCATTTAGGATGAGGGCATCTAACTCTTTAGTAAAGTGATCTATATGGGCATAGACAGTAGTGTATCCATTAGGGTGTTGTATGTATAAGGCTTTTCCATAGCCATAGGGAGATACTTTGATGCGGGCTACATAGCCATCTGCGGGGGCATAAATAGGAAGTCCTACTCTTCCTTCTGTTTTGATATCTATGCCTGAGTGGTAATGGTGGGAGCGTAATTCTCCGAGTGTGCCTGCAAGATAGTTACGTTGGCCGGGCTTGATGGGGAACTTAAAATAGCCTTGGGGATAGTTTTGGCTAGTACTTTTGATAGAAAATAGTAATAATAGTAGAATGGATAAAAGTCTCATATGGCGAAAATAATTTATCTTACTCAGATATGCTAGTAAGTTTTAAGTATAAATCCTCTCAAATATACTTTAGGAATATGTTTCAAACGTAAGTAAAGAGTGGTTGTGTGAAGTTTTTTTGATGAGTTTTTGGATTAGTAAACGCTTATATCTGTTAATCCAACTAGGGATTATGGGGTGTTAGTCTAATGAGTTTGTGTAAATCCGAATCGTTCCATTATATTTGTGTCATGGTCGTAAGTTTGTAAGTTAAGTTTTTTGTTATTTCACCCCAGTTCGACCTTGGGGTGTTTTTTTGTTTTATAGCATTTGTAGCATCTATATTTGTATTCTTGATATAAACTAAATGCAAAATAAAGCAAATATCTACTTGTTGCTCGCAACATTGTTCTTTTCCAGTATGCAAGCCTTAGTTAAGGATCTTTCGCATATTCCTCCTTATCAACTTATTTTTTTCAGAGCTATAATTTCCTTTATGATTTGTATCATAGATTTAAAGGAAAAAAGCATCCCTTTGTTTGGGAATAATAAAAGACTCCTTATTGCTAGAGGTGCATTTGGCGTAGTTTCATTAAGCGGCTTTTATTATTCTCTCCATCACATGCCCTTGGCAAGTACTATTTCTGTTACCAATTTAAGACCCATCATTATTTTGTTTTTGGGAAGTGTTTTTCTGAATGAAAAAGTAAAGCCTATGGTGTGGGTGTTTTTTGTTTTTTCTTTTTTAGGGGTGATAATGATGAGTAGTTTTGATGCTCGCATTACGACTGCTGAAATGTCTTTACTAGTATTTGCAACGGTGGTTTCTTGTTTTTCTGCAATAGCTGTGCGTAAGCTTAAAGAAACCGATCATCCTTTGGTGGTCGTTTTTTATTTTTCACTTATTACCTTACCTATATGTACTCCTTTCGCAATATATTATTGGGTGATGCCTCATGGTTATTTAGATTGGTTAAAACTGCTCGGAGTAGGTTTGTGCACTCATTTTGCACAATACTTTATGACCAAAGGTTTTCATCTTAGTAAGTTTAAAGGGATGGCATCTTTTTCTTATTTGGGCTTGTTTTTTGCGTTTTTGTTTGGTTATTTTCTATTTCACGAAAGTTATTCTTTATATGCCTACATAGGTATGGGAGTAGTTCTTACTGGGCTGTTGGGAAGTTTTTTATTTAAAGATTGATGAGGAATGAATTAGAAGTTGTTTAAGGAGAATTTTATACTACTTCTTTTTCTTTTTTTGAATGAGAAAATATATTTTTTAAATACTTTTTAATCATAGTGATTGGTTGATTTTTTTTTATTATTTTCATCAATAAATACGGAGTTAGTATTTTTTTTTAATGGTATCATTTATTGAGATATATGCATAATGAGCTAACGATAGGGGTAAATCTAAGAGAAGAACTTCAAAAATATTTCGGGCATTCAGAGTTTAGAGGAAGCCAAGAAGAGGTAGTCAAAAATATTTTGATGGGCAAAGATACCTTTGTCATTATGCCTACAGGGGCAGGGAAATCGCTTTGCTATCAATTGCCAGCTATCATTAGTGAAGGTACTGCCGTTGTGATATCTCCTTTGATTGCCTTGATGAAAAACCAAGTGGATCAGTTGAAGGGCTATGGTATTAATGCGCATTTCTTAAATTCTACGCTGAATAAAACAGAAAGCAATAAGGTAAAGAAAGAGGTGTTGTCTGGTAAGACTAAGTTACTTTATGTAGCTCCCGAATCCCTTGGTAAAGAAGAAAATTTAGTTTTTTTTAGAAAAGTAAATATTTCTTTCCTTGCGATAGACGAAGCGCATTGTATCTCTGAATGGGGACATGACTTTAGACCTGAATATAGAAGAATCAAATCTATAGCCAAAGAGCTTGGGGAGTTGCCTATTATTGCCTTAACAGCTACCGCTACACTCAAAGTACAACAAGACATCATAAGAAACTTAGGCATGGAAGATGCCAAGCTCTTCAAATCCTCTTTTAGAAGGTTTAACCTTTTTTACGAAATACGACCAAAAACAAACTCTAAAAAACAACTTATTACATTTATAAATTCCTTCAAAGGGAAGGTAGGAGTGATTTATTGCTCCAGTAGAAAAAAAGTTGAAGAGATAGCAGAGTTTTTGAAAGTAAATGGTATCAATGCCAGTCCATACCATGCCGGAATGGAAAGTGCTGAAAGAATCAAAAATCAAGAAGATTTCTTACATGACAGGGTAAATGTCATCGTGGCTACTATTGCCTTTGGAATGGGGATTGACAAGCCAGACGTACGCTTTGTTATACATTATGACGCACCAAAATCGCTCGAAGGCTACTACCAAGAAACAGGTAGAGCAGGAAGAGACGGATTAGAAAGTAAGTGTTTATTCTTCTACAGTTATGCAGATATTTTAAAGCTTGAAAAGTTTAGCAAAGATAAACCTGTAACGGAGAGAGACAACGCCATAGCTTTATTGGGAGAGGTTACTTCATATGCCGAATCTTCTCTTTGCCGTACAAGGCAGCTATTACACTACTTTGGCGAAGATTTGGGGGAAGATTGTGGTTTCTGTGATAACTGTAAAAATCCAAAAGAAAGTTTTGAAGGTAAAGACGATGTGAAGTTAGCCTTAGAAACCATACAGCAAACAGGGCAACGCTTTGGAATAAAACATCTAGTAGATGTTATTCGTGGTTCTGCAAATCAATATGTCTTAAGCTATAATCATAATGAACTTGCTGTATATGCTAAGGGAAAGGATAAAGACGCGATTTATTGGACTTCTGTAATTAGACAAGTATTGATAAATCAATATTTGGAAAAAGATATTGAAGAATATGGCGTACTCAAATTAACACCAAAAGGTGAGTCTTTTATCGAAAAGCCTGTTTCTATTAAGCTTTTTAAAGATCATGAATATGGAGATCTATCTGATGATGAGTTGCCAACGATCACTGAGAAGCAGCATGACAAAGTATTGTTTGATTTACTCATTCAACTAAGAAATAAAGAAGCACAAAAGCACGAGTTGCCACCATACGCTGTTTTTCAAGAGCCTTCTCTTGAAGAGATGGCAACTACTTACCCTACTACAAATACAAGCTTGCTTACCATTAACGGTGTAGGACAAGGCAAAGCGAAAAAGTTTGGTAAGCCTTTTATTGAGCTGATAGATAAATATGTAAAAGAAAACAATATCACCATCTTTGAGGATGTGTTGGTAAAGTCAACGGTAAAAAAATCTAAAAGTAAGATTCAGCTTATCCAACTCATTGACCGAAAAATGGATTTAGAAGAAATAGCTGAGTCTGTAGGCTCTAGTTATGATGATTTACTAAACGAAATAGAAATTATTTGCCACTCAGGTACCAAATTGGATATTGATTATTATGTAGAAGCAGTGGTAGGTGACAAAGAAGACGAAATCTACGATTATTTTATGGAAGCAGAAACAGATGATGTTGATGAAGCTTTAGATGATCTTGGAGATGAGTTCACAGAAGAAGAAGTAAGGCTAGTCCGTATAAAGTTTTTGTCTGAGGTAGCTAATTAGATCTGTTTATTTCTTAATTCTATTTTATGAAGTTAGGAGCGGGGGCACTAGCCATTATCGCCCTTAATTAGACTTAAGTAAGTGGACAAAATATCTATATCGAAGCATTAAGCCCTGAGTAGGTAGTGGTAGCTTTAGGTATTAGATTCTTTACAGTAACGCTTCTTTTGCTATTGAATAAGAAAAAGAAGCTGTATAAGTTTTTTTATGTTGACTCAAGAAGTATAAATAGTTTCAAGCTGTTTGTAGTAATTTGAGAGATGATTATTTTGATTTCTTTCATCAAACTTTTTTATCAACTCATTAGCATTATTCTGAAAATAAGATTTTAGCTTTTCTACTTCATATTCGTGATTAGCCTTGAATATTTCCATTTCTTCTGGAAAGAAAATCTTTATTTTGTCAGTAGTAACTTTTGAGAATAATAAGTACCCTATAAAAAAGCAAGTAAGCTTATAAGAAGAAATGTTTTTATAATATTTCCCTAAATACTTTTCATACTCACTTACAG
>WTJX01000212.1 GCA_011524675.1 Cytophagales bacterium | reverse complement strand
CAAAAAAGGATGCCGCTTCTATCCCTAACGCATAAAAATCTAAGTTTAGTTTTAACTTCGTAAAATAGAACTAAAGACTAAAACATAATACATGGTTTTACCGAACAGATAGAGAAAATAAGATCATGGATTCTACCTATTGACATATACAAAGCCTGTTTCTACTTTGAAGCCTTCCTTTTGTAGGTCTAGTACAAAGAAATAAGTACCTACAGGTAACTCTTCTCCATTGGTGTTCGTACCGTCCCAATCATTATTGTATGGACTTGCTTGATAAACTAAATTGCCCCAACGATTGAATATTTTCATTTCATTTTCAGGAAAGAATTCTAGGTTAAAATTAGGGATTTCAAAAACACCTCCTTCGGTAGCATTAAACCCTTCAGGTACATCTGATTCATAGTCATACTTTATAAATACCCACGCAGAATCACATATGTCGGAGAAAACCGAATGACAAATTTTATATTGAAACGAATCTACTAAAGCTATATCTGAAGAAGTAAACTCCAAAGGGGTGTAAGTGAAATAAGCGATACCTTCGTCTATCGTAGAGTCTGACAATATATTGGATAAAGTTGCACTTGGTAAAGCTTTGGATAGTGCATTAGTAACTAATGTATCTATATATCTCTTGAAATTTCTTTTAAGTCCATTAATGTCTGTAGCCGAAAAATTGACCTTATCATTATCTAAAATAGTAGCCCATTCTACAATGTCGTTTGAGGTGATGGTAATGGTATCATTTAGCGCAATAAGTTCCTTACAAGTATCTAAAGAATAGATATCGAGTCTATTATTTAGATAAGGTTGACTTTCTGATGTTTGGTTGGAAACACATTCTTTGAATGTGTAGAGCAATGGATTTCCCGGACTGGCAGCTACTTCTCTCGTATTTAATTTGATAGTTACATCGAAGGGCACTCCTCTAAAATCAACGGTATCTGTATGCATAATACTCTCTCCCACTCCAATGACTTCATCTACTGTACGCACAAAAGATATTCTCTCTCCTCGTTGGTCAACATCTGTTTCTCCACTTAATGTATATGAATAATTGATAGGAGTATTAGCCGGTATTTTCAAATTTCCATTATTGATAATTTCGTACTTATAAATGATATTATCTTCATCGCATAGCCCTGATATTTCAACTACATTACCTATTTCCATTTCTCTCCCTTGAGAAGTTGGCTCTCCTTTAATAGGATCTACATAGGTAGATTGTACTAGAAAATTGTTAAGCGCACTATTTGGGAATAAATGATGCTGTGATTGGTACTGAGGTATGGTGAGATCATCATTGACGTTGACATTGAAATAGCTATGTTGATTCCATACACTTCTCGCCCGTACCCAGTCAGTGTTAGCAGCACTTACAGAAATGATAGTTGCATCATGTATTGAAAAATTAGCACAAGCACATAATATTTCTGTAGCATCATCATTATCAACATCTACCACTACGGGGTATTCATGCGCTGTACCCGAGCCACATGGCATAGAAGCTACTATTTCCAATGTATTATTTTCCAAACGATATACATATAAATTTACTTCATCTCTATACACAATCTCATTGATACCGTCTCCTTCAAAGTCAAAAATGGTGCTACCTGTGAAGCCAGAAGAATTATCAGTTACACCTATGCTAGCTACTATCTCTAGTTCATTGGAAGCGTTTACATCTAACACTCTATACTCACCTATCTGTGTGGCTATTCCTATTTCTGGAAGCCCATCATTATCAAAGTCTCCAATATTTGGTCTTCCCATATTATCCTGAGACCTCCCAAGTTGACTTAAAGGTAATGCCTCAAAAGTAAATGGATCAGAAAGCAAGGTATTTGTGATGGGGTTCCATACGTATATAATGTTATTGGTATTGTCTGCCACAATGATGTCTAATGATTGGTCTCCATTCATATCTGCCACAGCTGTATAACCTAAGCCAAACTCCCCCGTAGCATTTAGTGTTACTTCTTCTGTTACTTTTTTATTTGCTATATCTATGGTATATACTTTGTTCCCTGCTACTATTTCCATCCCATCACAGTCTGTACAAAAGCTTGAAGGCAAAATATCTACAGCCACAGTAAAGCCTCTTCCTGGGTTTCTAAAATCAGCATCTATAACTTCAAAAAAGACTATTTCTTCTAATTCGTGCGTAAGGATAGAACCTCCATAGATTACTTCTGTTTCTCCGTCTTGATCCAAATCTGCAAAAGCAATATTGTGAGAAGCACCACCACTAGCTAGAGTAGATTGACTAGTAAATGAACTTGTACCGTTATAATCTATACGAGTAATTTGTGAACCTCCTACGTCTGCAAAGAAAAACTCTGCAAAGCCGTCTTTAT
>WTJX01000340.1 GCA_011524675.1 Cytophagales bacterium | reverse complement strand
CCTACTTAGGGTCTGTTTTTTTCATGTTGGATTACTTCTTCAAGGCATTCTTTGACGATATTCCATTCAAAGCCTTTTTGCTGTAAGTAGCTGAGTATTTTCTTTTGTGCTTGCGGGCTTAAGCTCCTTCCTAGGCTAACAAATTTTTTCTCTGCCAGTAGTATAGCGGTACTTCTGTAGTCTTCTTCGTTTATTTCTTCTGCAAGTGCACGACTGATAAAGCGCTCAATGATTCCTTTTTTGCGAAGCTCAAAATTTATTTTTACCCTTCCCCACTTCTTGATATAAAACTTGCCATGCACAAACTCCTTGGCAAACCTCAAATCGTCCAAATAGCGTTCTTTAGAAAGCCAACGCATCAAGTCTATCATTTCATCTTCCGTCAATGAATAAGCTTTTAGCTTTTCTAACACCTCATGAGAACACCGCTCTTGATAAGCGCAGTAGCTAGCCAACTTTACTTTTACTTGTTCAAAACTCAAAACCATGCATCAAAAGGTAAGCGTGAAGTGAATACGTTAAACATTAACTTAAGGAAGGCTTTGCTTCTTGCTTGAGGTACCATAGAGGAAGTAGTATAAAAGCCAATGAGAAGTACAGTCCGTGCATGGTTTCTAGTGTCCCCTCCACAAAGAAAGAGAGAGTAATTAATGCATACTGCATCAAAAGAAAATCGTTTTGATAGTTTTTCTGATACCATAGAGGGTAATAAAACCCTACGACAAAGACCAGTAAGCCAATCAGCCCATAAGAAGTAACATAACGCAAAAATTGATTATGTGGAAACTTTATCATTTGTTCATCTACATGAGGGTAATCTCTATGGTAGCGTGCGTTAGTCTTTTCTAATAAATTGCCCACCCCTATACCATACCACGGCGACTCTTG
Source organism: Cytophagales bacterium (assembly GCA_011524675.1). Classification (GTDB taxonomy): domain Bacteria; phylum Bacteroidota; class Bacteroidia; order Cytophagales; family JAAEPT01; genus WTJX01. Next base: position 1,473 of record WTJX01000340.1, on the reverse strand, counting down.
CCACAAAGAATAACTTACCTTGTACGAAATCAACCTTCCCGCTAAGGAGTATTGATTTGCACTTTGTTTGCTTTGTAGCGAACAAAGGTCATTCATGGTGTTGAGGTACCTCGCCTTGAATGTAGGCAGTGTATAATAACTAAGTAAAGGCAAAGAGAAAACCAATACGATCATAGCCATCAATGCTTTTATCTTTTTTTTACGAATAAAATGACGTGTTCCAAACAAGAGCAGCAAGATATAAAAAGAGAACAAACCACTTCGTACGGCATAAATGTGCAAAAAGACAATCAAAAAAGACAAACCAAAAAGTGTAATGCTCTTTTCAAACCGATAGCCCCACACAAATTTTTCCTGCCACAAATAGCAAGCAGAGGCGATAGCCGTAACCAGCATAAGGCTATAACGAATGTGATTGATAGGCACAGGGATAACCTTGGCGTGGATGTAGCTTTCATTGATATGCGCAAAGTCCAAAAGATAAGAAACCACTAGGAATAGACTGTAGCATAGGGTAACCATGAAGAACAATGACAGCACCTTAAAGAAGTGTTCTTTTTGGAGAGGCTTTGCCACCATCAGCGAAAATGGTAAGATGAAGAAAGAGGCTTTGAGAACTAAGGTATCAAGGTAATAATTCCAATTTTCTTGGCTGCATACATAAAATGCTTGTAGCAAATGAAGCACCAAGGGAAATGTAAAAAAAAGCCATGGTAAAGCTTCTTTACGATTCATCTTTTTATAATTTTTGATAAAAGAAGATATGCTCAAAAAGAATAAAACGATCAAAGAGAGATTAGATACAAATTTTAACTCTCTTATCACAAAAAAACCTAATACAAATAGTACAAAAAAGATAAGGACGAGATGACGTCTTACTTTAGAGATTGTTAGCATATCGTTATTTTTTACCCATCCAGTGCCCCATTTCTCTTATGGCAGTACGTGCAGCATCAGCTTCTTTGTGGTTGGGGTATATATCGATCAAAAGTTTGTACGTAGCGGCCGCTTGGTCATAGTTTTTTTCAGCACGCAAGTAGTCAGCCAGTTTCTCCAGCGCTATGGGAGCTTTACTTATTTTGATGCTATCTATCTGGTAGCGGTGAATGTCTGATTGATACTCAAAAATTTTTACTTTTAAACTCATGATCTCTTCATGTTGTCTAGAAGTAAAAAGCTTAAGTTTTTCATTTTCTGATTCTAAAAGAGAATTTTCATACGCACAGTAGTTCAGCTTACTTTCAATGTCTTTGTCTTGTGCATGCTGTGCTACAGATATACTTGAGGAAATAAGAAAAAGGAGGTATAGGGAAATTTTATTGTGCATGTCCTATTGTTTTAGTCTTTTTTTACGAGATAAATTCAAAAGTAAAAAAACTTTATCTCTAAAGGTATATATATTACACAAATAGTATGCTTTTTTCTTTTGAAAGGTGTTTGTTTGAAGAAAGAAAGTTTGTAGAGAAAAATCAA
>WTJX01000612.1:946-7871 GCA_011524675.1 Cytophagales bacterium | reverse complement strand
ATCTTACATGATGAGGTAGCCTTGGAGTATTACCGATTGGAAAAAATAAAGGATAAAAAACTTACCTTATATCCAGAGACAGAGGGAGAGTTGTCTGTAGTGCAAGAAGCAGGGATACGGTATGGCAACAAGAAAGAAGAATTGCTGCTCTCAGAAATTATTGAACTATTGAATACTAAGTTTCAAACCGATTTTGAAGAAGCAGACAGGCTGTTTTTTAATCAAATAGAAGAAGATTGTGTGTCAGATGAAAAATTAAAAGAAGCAGCTAAAAACAATACAGAGGCAAATTTTAAATATGTGTTTGACGAAGCCTTTATGGATATCATCATCGAACGCATGAGCCAAAACCAAGACATCTTTGCAAAGATCATGGACAATAACGACTTTGGTAGATTGGTAAAAGACATGATCATGAAAAGTGCCTATAAGAGATTGACACAAGAGGAATAAAGAGGAGGACTACTTAAGCATTTGGTTTTGCCAAGTGATTAAGGTTCTTCAACCTCAACAATATTACCTTTGTAAGTATTTTTGGACGACTACTTATGAGCCTACTATTTCAACCTTAAACTCATAACTCATAACTCATAACTCAAAACACACATAACCCAAAACCCATAACCCAAAACTATACGACGCTATTTATCCACAGGTATCACCATAATTCAGAACTTTTGTTAATTTTGTTTTGATGGAACAGTACCAAGTATCAGCACGAAAATATAGACCGAAAGGATTTGAGCAAGTAGTAGGGCAGGAGCATATCACTACTACCCTAGAAAATGCGATAGGTGATAACCACTTAGCACAAGCCTTGCTTTTTTGTGGTCCTAGAGGAGTAGGTAAAACTACCTGTGCCCGTATTGTCGCTAAGATGGTCAATGGTTTTGACCAAGAAAAAAATCAAAATAGCCTTAATATTTATGAGCTAGATGCGGCATCTAACAACTCGGTAGATGATATCCGTAACCTTGTAGATCAAGTACGTTTCCCTCCGCAGCATGGCAAATACAAAGTCTATATCATAGATGAGGTGCACATGCTCTCAAACTCTGCCTTCAATGCTTTCTTGAAGACACTAGAAGAACCGCCTAGCTATGCGATATTTATCCTAGCTACAACCGAAAAACATAAAATTATTCCTACCATTCTTTCGCGTTGTCAAATCTTTGATTTCAACAGAATACAAATCATAGACATAGCCAAGCATCTAAAGAAGATAGCAGATGCTGAGGGAATAGAAGCAGAAGACGAAGCCTTGCGTCTTATTGCTCAAAAAGCAGATGGTGCTTTGAGAGATGCGCTATCACTCTTTGACCTCATTGTTACCTTTTCGGCAGGAAATAAGATTACTTATCAAGAAACTATTTCAAATCTTCATATCTTAGACCACGACTATTACTTTAAGATTACCAGTACTTTGTTGCAGGAAGATTTGAGTAACAGTTTATTGATATTTGATGAAATAATTAAAAAAGGTTTTGACGGACACCTTTTCTTGGTAGGTTTGGCAGAGCATATGAGGAATTTGCTTGTATGTCAGCATGAAAGCACAATCAAGTTGTTAGAGGTAAGTAATCAAGTAAAAGAAAGCTACTTACGCCAGTCCAAAGAAGCCTCTTCTTCTTTTCTATTGACCGCATTGAATATTATCAATAAGTTTGACCAATCATACAAGTCGAGCAAAAATCAAAGGCTACATGTAGAGCTTGCATTGATGAAGATCGCGCATATCAATGCTGCTATTACGCTTGCACAGGCAGACTTTGAAAAAAAAAAAGTAAGCTAGATAGTCAGCAGTCGTCAAGTGCATCTGCTGCACCCAAAGCACCAACGCCTACTACAGCCATACAGCAAAACAAAAAGCTAACGGTGAGTACTACGCTCAAAGTACCTACTACGCTTGACGGTTTTAAAGAAAAGTTAGCCCGTACACCTGTTCTGAAAGAAGAGGAAACTACAAGCGTACAGAAGAAGAGTATCATAGTCGATTCTCCTGTAAACTATGAGCAAGTAAAACTCGCAAAAGATAAGCTAGTACAACGCTGGGAAAAAAATGGTAATGTACATGCTGCCATTGCGCTGAAGAACAACCCATTTACTTTTGATAATCTTACGTTTGCCTTTGAAGTCGAAAACGAACTGATACTGGAGCAATTGAATGACTTTAGAGGTGAGCTCTTGACGTTTTTGAGGGAAGAATGTCAGAACAGTACCATTCAACTAAAGATAGGGCTCAATACTCAAGAAGCTCCTACCGTAAATAAGCTCTATACTCCTAAAGACAAATTGAATTTCTTGATAGAAAAATACCCTATGGTAGGCAAGCTAAAAGAAGAACTAAAGCTAGATACCGATTTTTAGGTAGGTTAAAGAAAGTACCTCTTCATTCACATCAGCTTTTGGCTTTTTCAGCAAGGAGTATATAGTTTATAGTCCATAGTCCATGGTCAATGGTTCATAGTCAATAGTTTATGGTCTATAGTTTATGGTCTATAGTTTATGATCAATGGACTATCGTCTATGGACTATGGACTATCGTCTATATTAATGGATATGATTAGATGGTAAAACCAATAAGCAGGATATCATCTATTTGCATATTGTCACCCATCCATAGATTTAGTTGTTTTTCGATATAGTTTTTTGCTTCTTCTACAGGGAGGAAGTAGGAGCTCTCTAGGATATTGATGAGTCTTTTTCTACCCATTTTTTTATTGTTTTCACCACCAATAAGGTCAGTAGCTCCATCAGAGTACAAAAAGAAGGTAGAAGATGATTTTGGAAGTTTTATTTCTACAGTGTCATAAGCGTGTTCTCTATCGAATATCTCACCTACTTGTAGCTTGCCTCCTTTCATGAGGTCTATCTGTCCATTGGTAATATAAGCCAAGTCCATCTTGGCACCAGCGTATTTAAGTTTTCTTGAAGAAGGTTTATAAGAGACTACGCCTATATCTGCACCACTACCTACTCTATCATCTCCCACACTAGCAAACTCTGAGGCTAGATGTTGGTGTATTTTTTCTAAGATAGTACTTGGGAGGGTAATCTTTTCATCTTTGATTACCGTTTCTATCACCTTGACATATTTTCTTGTCATAATATTTGCCAAAGGACCGTGACCCATACAGTCAAATACCACCAAGAACATTTCTTTACCACTATCACAGATCCAGTAACCATCTCCACCTACTTTGTTCATAGGTCTATTGATGACAAAGGACTGTTTTAATATGGTTCTCATGCTACTCTCAGAAGAGATCGTATCAATATAGTTTGCTAGATCTTTATCTAGAAACTGTTTGTGATTTCCTTCTATAATTTTGTCATAGGCTAATGAGGGTAGCATATAAATCAGTTGTAATTTATGTTATTTGTTCTCTATACCAATTACTAGGTTAGCTTCATGATTGTTCCATTGTATAGGAATAACATATGGGGTAGTATTTCCGGATAGTGGAAGATCACTTTTATTTCCAGCAAATACTACGGGTACAGAAATAATGAAGTTACTACCAAAAGTTTCTCTTAGATTACCAGCAATAACATTAGACAGCTCACCGGCCATATCCAAGAGGTCTTCTTTGTTCATACTTTCTACTCCTATAAACCTTTTGATCAAGTCTCCATAAAGCCCTTGATTTCCTGTGATAAAGATAAAGCCTTTTTTACTACCAGACACAGAGATCATACCTGTGTAATCTTTGAACTCTAGTTTAAGTTTATCTTTGATGTAGGGCACCCCTGTATCAGAAGGGTTAGAGGTCAAATGACCAAAATAGTGGTTGACTGTCTCTATAAAGATACTACAGGTTTCCTCAAATCCAATTTTATTAATTTCCATAGTGAAGATTTTCTGCTAAAGTAAGGTTTTATTTTCTAAGGATTAACTTATCAAATGCTTTTTTTAAATTTTCGCTATTGACAGGTTTGAACAAGTAGCCTGCTGCACCTTTGTCTAATGCTTTTAGACCAGTAAGTTTATCAGAAAGAGCAGTGATGACAATGACTTTTGTCTCTGGTGCTATTTTCATTATTTCTTCCAAGCTTGTAAGCCCATCCATCTCTGGCATAGTAATGTCCAGTGTCAAAATATCTGGGTAATAATTCTGAACAAGCTTGATTGCTTCTACGCCATTGGATGCCGTTCCGACAACATTTACGTCATAGTCATCTAAGTATTTTTCAATAGTTTTCCTCATGATAGAGGAGTCATCTACTATTCCTAGTCTCATTTGATTTTTGTTAAAACGATAAAAAGATGCTAATAATAAGTGAAAATATATTAATAATCTAATTTTGAGAGAATAATGATTTGTTATGATCTAAATCTTTCACTGGTAAAATTATTCCTACCTTAAAGAAATCATCTTTCTTTGAATCTAATACGAGCTCTCCATGATGCTCCTGTACTATAGAGTTTACTAGGCTTAGGCCTTGTCCCATTCCAGCATACTTCCCAGCTGAGTCCAACGTACTAAATCCATCTTGCAATACGATGTTCGTCAATTGTTTGTCTGTCATAGAAGACAATTCTTGTGCTGTATATAATCCTTTGGCTTGCGCTTTTTCTTTGATTTTATCGAGGTCTATGCCTCTACCATCATCTTTATATTCCAACTTAAAGCTACCTCCCTTCAAACTTTGTAGATGTACTTCTAGCTTTGCAGTCAAATCTTTTCCTTTGGAAAGTCTTTCCTTTTCGCTTTCTATACCATGTACTAGAGAGTTACGCATCAGTTGTATCAGAATGTCTCTGGTGGACAGTTTATAGTATTCTGGGATGATGGTTTCATCATTATAATTGAAATCCAAATCTACCGATTTATCATTTTCTACGGCCATTCTTTCTAACCCTCTTTTGAGCGAATCTACCAATCTAACCTTGGATTCGTCCTCTTTAATGTTTGAGGACGTCTCTCTAGATATTTCACTTTTAATTTCGGCTATTCTATTCAACATCTGAAGCATGTTTTCAGCCATCTTATCAGTTTCGTCTATTTGGTATAATATCCTCAAAAAGTCATTTCCTTGTAGTTTATGCTTTTGCTTTAAGCTTACTATTATCTCTTCAATATCTTGAAAGTTATCAACCATCAATTCGAGGTCTATGAGTTGAGCATTACCTTTGAGATTGTGTATGGTATTGAACGTATAGTTCAACAGGTTACGCATATTGTCAGCAGATTTGTTCCCTTCATACCTTACAGATACCTCCATGAGTTTCTTCCTTACATTACCTAAGTACTGTTGAAGCGTTTTAGGAGATATTTTCAATATACTTACCAACTGTATGGCATCTTTCTTATTTTTCTCTTCTGCTTCTTGTACTTCTCTTTGTAGCATCACTGAAGCCGTTACATCAGATATAGTTACCAGTACGTTTTTGATGCGCTCATCATCTATAATTCTTGAGAACTTAGCTTGTATAAATTGCGATTTGATGATTCCTACATTTTCATCAGTAAATATTTCTACTTGCTCTATAGGGTTTAATTGTTGTAGTACCTCTTCGTCTATTTCATGATTGTACAGATGTTTCAAGAACATCTCTAAAGCCTCTAAATCTCTTTGTATCAACCTAGGTCTCATCAGTTGTACAAAGTTTCTCCCGCTTACCTCTGCGATATCAAATATTTTTTGTAAAGATCTTGAGTGTTGATCACTAATGATATTGTTCCTATCTAACAAAAATATACCTTGCTCCACATTTTCAAATACCGTCTGAGCTTGTTTACTCAAATAGGTTACTTGTTCTCTTTCATTTCTTTCGTTTTCGATAGCTATGTTTAGACTTTGTTCTTTTTCGATCAGTTCTTCCGTGTAGTTTTGGATACGCTTAGATACAGGTCTAAAAATAAATAAACCTACGAGTACTAGAAGCATCAAAGCTATGATGGTAAGGATATAGCCCGAAGATGATAAATTATTTACTTTATTGTTAGCTTCATGCTCATACTGAAAAGTGATATCATTCATCAACGTTAGAAATTTATCTTCGTTTTCTAAAATTTTTGTTACGTTTGGCCCTGCTTTCACTCTATAAGCATGTGCAGGGTCATAGTTGAAAGTCAATAAAATGTCTGCGGCCTCTTTGATGTTTACATAGAAAGGTGTGAGTTGGGAAAATAACTCCTTTACCTCTTTTGAGTTGGTTGGGTGATAAATCTCTAGTGTTTAGTCTCCATACTGTAGTGCATTGTTAGACGTTGACCATATTTTTATTGCTTCTGTTAATTCCTTTTTACTTTTATCAAACTGTTTTTGACTGTTTGACATAAACATGATCAAGGAGGCTTTAGAGATTTTCTGAGACAACATACGCTGCCTTCCCGAAATGTTAATGATTCTTGCGTCTTCCTTACTTTTAGAAATAATAGACTGGGACAATAGTTGACCCACAGCTATAACAACAGCTATAAGTAATAAGGCTATTATATAAGACCGATTTAGGTTTTTCATTTAAGTAGGTGTAAATAATAGTTAAGTTAACATGTCATTGATAAGTAATAGTCAAAAAAGAATAAAAAACATTTGAGTTGCTTCATCTCGTTTTCTAATCTATAGTTATTTTTTTCAACCTATTAAATTTCTTTAACAAAGGAGCTTTTGCATTCACCTCATTTATAAGAAACTATCAATGTTTCGCTATGTTCAAAACAATAGTTTGCTTAGAGCATATCAAAATACTTTATTCGAGTCTAAAAATTAGTCTTTTATGCTAAGTCTAAAAGATTTTTCAAATACAAAAACTAAATAACGAAAAATGATAAATAGAGGTTGTGAAAAAACTGATTTTTAGTCGAATGTATAAAATTTAAGTATGATCTTGCTTAAAAATGCTATGAATATGTTTTAAGCTAATCAACGACTTTTACTTGTTAATACAAAACTAATAAATAGAATTGACATATAAAGC
>WTJX01000612.1:0-936 GCA_011524675.1 Cytophagales bacterium | reverse complement strand
GTTTTGATTACATCTAACTAACTATTTAAAAAGAAGTTATGTTCTGCAATTTCTTTTTTAAGTTTTTCAACATCAGTAATGCCTATTTTTTTACCTTCTGTGTGTAAAAGTTTTTCTTTTTTGAGACTAGATATTACTCTTATTACTTGCTCATCTGTGGTACCTGCAAAGTCTGCAATTTCTTTTCTTGACAGTCGTACATTTAAGAAGTCATTGGTTTGCCCAAATTTTCTATTGATATATAGTATAGCATCAATGACCTTTTCTCTTACCGTCATTTGAGCAAACTTACGTACTTTAGTTTCGCTTCTGTTTAGTTCTTCTGCGTAGAACGTCATTACATTAAATGTGAGGGCAGGTATTTTTTGTAACATTTCCATCAATATGCTGTTGGTAAAATCACAAAGGATAGTGTCTTCTATGGTTTCTGCACTTACTTGATAAAATTGACCAGCCCCAAAGCCTCTATGTCCTATGATCTCGCCATCTTTGGCAAAACGTACTATTTGTTCTCTGCCATTAATCCCTGTCTTATATACTTTTACCTTTCCTTTATATACAAAGAACAACCCATGTACAGGTGCACCCTCTAATATAAAGTTTCGAGATTTTTTGCAATTGATCGTATGCTTGTATTCAAGAAAGCCTGCTTCCTTTATTTCTTTAATATTTTGTTTTACAAGACAATTTTCGTTTTTACAAGTTTCACATTCTGCTTTTTGCATAATCAACTTTTTTGGTATAAGAATAGATTAATAGAAGAGTTTTCAATACCATGTTTTGCAAGCTCTTCTCATAGTTTGTACACTTGCTAGATGTAAATTAGAGTTTATAAGGTACTTTTTGTACTACTGTTTACGCTCTCCTTACTATAGTTTTCTTTGTATTTGTAATAGGCAAATGACACCAATACTACTAGCAAACCTAGCACTACAT
>WTJX01000436.1 GCA_011524675.1 Cytophagales bacterium | reverse complement strand
TGTCGGTATTAACGCCACATTAGACATTTGACCTTTGACATTCAACATCGTTATAGGTTTTACGTTATAAGCATTGTCTTGTGTGTTAGACTCAACCTTCAACGTTTAACGTTCAACCTTTAACCTGTTGGTTATAGCTTTGAGCAGTCAGCACTTCTCTTACTAAAAGTGACCAGCTTAATGCACTAAGCAGTATCTGGTTTAGGAAAAAACAAATATAGGCTCGTCCCTACTCCTTTGGTTGACACTACCTCTACCCTACCCCCCAGCTCTTGCATACTATGGTAAGTAGTATAAAGCCCAAGACCTTTGCCTTCTACACCTTTAGTCGTAAAAAATGGTTCAAAAATTTTGCTTTGAATGCCCTCATCCATCCCCTCCCCATTGTCTTCTACACAAAAAATAATGTACCCATCTTTTTCGTCCAATGAAATATGAATTTCACCTTGACTATCAAGTCCACCATACTTTCTATAAATAGCTTCTATGGCATTGAGAATAATGTTATAAAACAGTTCATTGAGTGCTTGTGGCTTACACACCAAAAATGGTGCTCGACTATACTGCTTAACCAAACTAATATTACCTAGCTGTTGCCGTACGATGTTCAGCACTATATCCAACTCAAAACGTTGCAAGCGTATGCTAGGACCACTAGTATCTACCTGCGAAAAAGCTTTCAAATTTTCTGTAATATTTTTAGTCCTATTGACACTGCGCTGTGCTGTATCCAAAGAAGTCTTGATCTCCGTTTTCAACACTTGATATTCTTTTACTTCCAGTACAAACTTCTGTGTATCTTGTTCTACATGAGGCAATAATATTTCTACACAGTCTTGCAAGTCTTGTGTATCTTGTGCTATGGCATTAAGAGAAAGGTTGATAATGTTTAAAGGATTATTCACCTCATGAGCTACTCCAGCAGCAAGCTGACCTATAGATACCATTTTTTGATTTTGCACTAACTGCGCTTGCGTATTTCTGAGACGGTTGAGGGTATGCTCCAAGTCTGCCGTTGCTTCTTTTACCTTGACCTTGAGTGTTTTGGCCTGATGCTCCAAAATAGTCTCTTTTTCCTTTTTGAGAATATTGATCCGATCTGCCAAAGCAAAAGAGAGTAAAACAGTCTCCGCACTAGAACCTAACAATAAAATATAATTTGTAAGTGTTGTATGAGGGAATATATTAAATGTTTTAAGAACAAAAACTATTACACTAATCAAAAATAAAGACCATGCAAAAAGAAAGTATTTAGCGGCTCTGTTCCCTCTTCTATAACTGAAAATCCCTAAATATAAAGCATAAAATGAGCCCAACATTGCAAGGCTTTGTATCAAGTTTTGGCTTTCATTATATTTCTCAAATAAGCTAAGAACAATACTTATTAAATAAGCAAATACAAAAGCATTTATAATACCAGCTCTCCATTTATCAATTTGTAAAAACTTTTTTATGAAAACCAAAGCAAAAATACCAACGAGAGCAGGTACCCAATACATACTTTGAATGGCTATCATACTTGAACCAGGCCACAAAAACTGATATGCATACCCATGCAAACAAGCTTGCGTAAGTCCAACAAATATTATGTAAAAAACATAATAGAGATAGTTCATATCTCTAACAGAGAAAAATATAAACAGATTATATAAAATCATGACAAGCATGATCCCATAGTAAAGCCCTGAAATTATGGTTTCAAGGATAGTTAATTCTAAAATAGCCTTTTGATTACCTATAATCATAGGTAGAGTTATCTGTTCACCACTTTTAATCTTAAGATAGAACGTTTTTGTTTCATGAATAGAAAGATCAAAGTCAAACAAAAAATCTTTATGATTGTACTTCCTTTGAAAAAAAGGGTATTGTTCACCACTATGTACAACCCTAATTTTATTACTACTATCTATTTCAAAAAAGCTTATATCATCTATAATAGGATGTTGAACTTGTAAAAAAAGCTTACTTTCAGCAGTCTCATTTTTGATAGAAAATCTTATCCAATGTGTAAAAGAAGTAATACCAAGGTTAGGGACTTCTTGGGTAGAAAGACAAAAAGAATCAATCTCCATTACCTGTTTTATTGAAAATGATGATTTCTTATCTTGCAATAAGAAAACTTCTTTACCAATATCTAAAACATCGTCTGGTTGATTAAATACAATAGTATGTTCTTCACAAAAAAGTAATGAGGTTTTTTGTGTAATAAGAAAAAACAAAAAAAACAGACGTAGATTCATTTTGAAGATACATTTAACTTACTTCACTTCCTTTTGAATAATCCTAGTTTATCATCTTAGAAAATCTTGGTTTAAAAGTTTGCGTAAGGGATAGAAGCCATGTGCTCCCCCCGCAGTCTGGCT
>WTJX01000238.1:999-2364 GCA_011524675.1 Cytophagales bacterium | reverse complement strand
GCAGCACGGCTATCAAGACACTTTCTAACGCTTACCCTAGAGGCAAAAACCAACTCAAAAAACTACTGCATAGCTTTGGCACGCAAGACATCAGAGATTGGTTTCATGATAGAGGGGTAAACACCTATGTACAAGATGACTTGCGCGTATTTCCTAGTTCAGACAGTTCACAAAGCGTCATCGACTGTTTTTTGCATGAATGTAAACGTCTGCACATTCACATCCACACCAAAGCAAACATCAAAGAAATCACGAGCATTGAAGATGATAGACTTCTTTTGTCTTTTGAACATGGCGAAGAGCAGACGCTAGACAAAGTAATTGTAGCGACAGGAGGGCAAGCGAAAAAAGAAAATTTTGCATGGCTAGAAAAACTAGGACACCACATTCAAACGCCTATTCCTTCTTTATTTACCTTTAATATCCCCAAGCACCCTATTACTGCTTTAATGGGGTTAAGTGCTGCGGAAGTACTCATAAGCATACAAGGAGAAAAACTTAATGCTATTGGTCCTTTGCTTATCACGCATTGGGGGCTAAGCGGTCCTGCCGTTCTGAAGCTCTCCGCCTTTGGAGCAGAAATATTACATCAAAAAGACTATTGCTTTGACATTAAAATCAATTGGATCAACACGCCCAATCAAGAGGTCGCCAAAGAAAACCTACAAGCTTTGCTCCTTCAGTCCAAAAACAAAAATATTCAAAGCCTCAAACCCTTTGGTTTGGCACAGCGTTTATGGAGCTATTTTCTAGACAAGGCTGCTATCATGGAAAACAAAAAATGTGCTGAACTTGGTAAAAAGGGGCTCAACAAATTGGTCAATATATTGACAGCAGACACCTACAATGTCAGAGGAAAAACAACCTTCAAAGAGGAATTTGTTACTTGTGGAGGTATCTCTTTTGAAAGTATCCATAGCCACAGTATGCAAAGCAAAATGTGCCCCAACCTGTATTTTGCTGGTGAGGTAACCAATATTGATGGCATCACAGGAGGCTATAACTTCCAAGCGGCATGGACTACAGCCCATATTGCGGCAAAGCTGTCTTAAAAGATTAGAGATTAGTGATTAGAGATTAGTGATTAGAGATTAAAGAGGCGGCTAGTGTAGCTTGATTATGTGTGCTTTTAAAAAACGCATAGCGCAAATCCCATGTCGCATAGCTATTTGAAAAGCTCATAAACTATAAACGTATTGACGTAAAGACGTACCGACGTAAAGAAGTAAAGACTTTGGAACGTAAAGACGTTAGACAAAAGAAGGTATAACTGAAAATATACTAATGACTAAATACTCAATACTAGTTACTTTAAAAAACGCATAGCGCAAATCCCATGTCGCATAGCTATTTGAAAAGCTCATA
>WTJX01000238.1:0-899 GCA_011524675.1 Cytophagales bacterium | reverse complement strand
AACTATAAACGTATTGACGTAAAGACGTATTGACGTAAAGACGTACCGACGTAAAGACTTATAGACATACCGACGTGCAAGGCGTAAGTTTTCAACAAAAGGGCTAACTCAATCAATGATTCTCTAACTTTGCACTTATGATAAGAATGGCAAAGACAGATATAGCGAAAAAAATAGCTTCACACCTTTTAGAGATACAGGCAATAAAACTAAGCCCAAGCAAACCTTTCACGTGGGCATCGGGTTGGAAATCTCCTATTTACTGCGACAACCGTTTGTCGTTATCTTATCCACCCGTACGCAAGTTTATTACCCAAGAACTTACAAACATCATCAAAACCTACAAAAGTGAGCTTGAGGGTATTTCTGGTGTAGCTACAGCAGGCATCTCACAAGGGGCTTTGGTAGCAGATCAGTTGGACCTACCTTATTCTTATATTCGCTCTAGCGCAAAAAAACATGGTATGACCAACAAGATTGAAGGAAAAGTGGACGAAGGACAAAAAATAGTGTTGATTGAAGACCTTATCTCTACTGGTGGTAGCGCGATAGATGCAGCTATGGCATTGAAAGAAGTAGCCTGTGAGCCTATAGCCATTGCTTCTATTTTCACCTATGGCTTTACTGTAGCAGAAGACAACTTGCAGAAAGCAGGCATTGACTTGCTTACGCTTTGCAACTATGATACTTTGATACAAGTAGCCACCGAAGAGCATAAAATCACCGAAGACCAGATAGCACATCTTAGCTCATGGAAGGAGCAACCAAGTGAATGGACTCCGCAGGCGTAACGATATAGTGAAAAGTTGAAGGTTAAAAGTTAAAGGTTTTGTAATAGTGATGGGTTATGTATTATGAGTTATGAATAATAAAAACACTCAAAGCCCATAGCTTATGGC
>WTJX01000254.1 GCA_011524675.1 Cytophagales bacterium | reverse complement strand
ATAAAACGTTGTCTTGTGTAGTAGATGTATTTGCCAATAGAATACCCGATAGCTTAGGCTTATCTTGATTTACAAAACCATGAGAGGCAATATGAAGGTAGCCTACATCTAGCAAGCTTCTACTTTTGATAGCTTCTTCGTTGGCATCATCCTCAAGCAACACCTTAGACATTCTACCTTTGTTTTCAAACAATTTTTGCAACGCCTCTACTTCAATTTTAGTATTTGGTAAAGTAGATACTTCTACATTTTTGACATCTCTCTCTACTACATGTGCTTTGCTTTTATCATTAAACACAGGTGCCATAGCAAAAAAGCCCTCGCCTTTGCTCTTACTATTGTTATGATTATTATGTTGGGTCTCGTACCATATATTTGCCGAATAAGCATAAGAGACGGCATAGTCTTTGATAAGGTACGGCATATTAGTATAGTCTGTGCTAGATGAAGTGTAGCGTGTAAGCAATGTTTCAAATGGAATAAAAACCAAATGCCCATCAGGGATAATAATGATATGTTCTATTCCCTTAGGAATAGGCTTTGGAAAGAGTGTTGAGTAAAGTTTAGAAGAAGTACTAGTAAATACACTCTTACTATCATAGACAATTGAGTTTCTTAAACCTATTATTTCTTTAGTAAAACGTTCGTATTTGTCCTGCCTTAAAACCTCAAAATCATCATGAGTAATGTAAAGCACGTAAATATCCTTATCTGTAAGAAAGTAAGAAATCATCAAACTAGTAGTATCCAATTTAGATTGAATCTCAGATAAATTGCGCAGATTGGTACTATTTTTTAATTGTTTATACTTTGGAAAATCACTTTCCATTTTTTCAATTAAACTTTTCTTTTGTTGCGTTTTGACAAACAACTCTTCTTCTTTTTTTTCAATTGCCTCTATTTTTTCTTCTAACAGCAACTGTTCTTCTACAGTATTAATTTCTTTTTGTAACTGGTCTTGCTTGACTATCAATTCTCTGGACACCCCTCCATACTTCCTAGCATTGATTTCTGCCATAGAAGCCGACAATACTGCACCTTTGTCTTTTTCCATAAACTGAAACATAGCTTCTTTGTATTTCTTTTGTGCTTCTTCTAACGTTAGCCCCAAAGAAGCAACATTCTTATCATTCAATATCTTCAAAAGACCATATGTACCTTTTGCAGCAGAGGAGTATAAGTCATGTCCCATTTTACCTAGCGAGAGCTGATCTTTTTCTTGTATGTAAGAGCGCCTCAACTTGGTAATAAGCGAATCTGAATCTAAAAAACTTTCATGTGCTATAGCTAAGCCTTTGATATTTTTACTCTGAAAAAAGCCGTTTTCTAATATCTCAGACTTAAACTTCATATACCAGAAAAAGTCTTTCAAATCAAAGTATTTCTGCAATTTCGGGTTGGTATATGGGTCATTGTTTAGCTCCTCAGATAAGATACTGGTATTCATAGCCAACTGTATATACTCCAATGAGCTTTTGATATCTCCTTGTTCAAAATATACCTTACTCATATTGAAATAATCATTAGCTATATTAGGGTGCTTTTCTCCATGAATCGTTTTATCTATCTTCAACGATTGTGTAAAATATCTCAGAGACACATCATAATGTCCTTCAAAAAAGTAAATCACTCCTAAGTTGTTATATGCAGAGGAAGTATTTTCATGATTTTCACCATTCATTTCAAAGGTGATGTTCAGTATTTCATTATACTCTTTGAGTGCTTTGATATAGTCCTCAGTAAAAACATACACATTACCAAGCCCAAGCCTTGCATTTAATGCACCCGTTGAGATTTTACCATTTGTGTTTTCATATACCTCTAATGCTTTTTGATAATTCTCTATAGCCTCTTGGTACTTCGCACTGTTTTTATACACATCTGCCAAGCCCAAATAAATACGGGCAGCAAGCTCAGGCACTTTCTTTCCCCCCATGACATTGTAGGCATGATGGTAGTACAAGAGAGCAGACTCATAGGCACCTGAATATTTGTTCAGGTCTGCTATTCCTGTATTGGCATAAGAAGTAAGATAAGTATTCTGCTTCTCTACCGCTTTTTTCTCTACTTCCTCATAAAGCTTTTTGGCTTTTTTATAGTCTCCTTCTGCCAATAATATATCCGCCTCAAGCAACATCAACTCATGGCTATAGGTCGGGTGACTTGCATCTACCTTATACCCTTTGATTTTGGATAGCGCTTGTTGATATTCAAAGCGATCGACATGTTTTTTTATTGTTGTTTTGAATACTTCAAAACTGCTTTGTGAAAATAGCTTAACTGACAACAGAAAAACAAAAGAGAAAAATAGCGTTTTATACTTGAAAGAATTCATAAAATAAATATTGATCTTAACAGACCTACTAATAG
>WTJX01000671.1 GCA_011524675.1 Cytophagales bacterium | reverse complement strand
GTAGGTGTAATGGGGGCTGATGTAAAATGTCTGATTCCAGATGATAGGCTTACCATTGCTTCTATGCTCAAAGCAGAAGGCTACCATACGGCTATGGTAGGCAAATGGCATTTGGGGATGGATATGCCTGGCACACGTAAACATAGAGATTGGTCGCAACCCATCAAAGATATGCCTCTTGACAAAGGTTTTGATTATTTTTTTGGTGTACCAGCGTCCCTCAATTTTGGTGTGTTGGCATGGTTTGAAGGGCGATACGCCAAAGTACCGCCCACCTTACTCACCTCAAAAAAGAAAAACGATAGGCAAGTATATCGCATTATGCCTCCCTATTATGAAACTGAGGAAAGAGTGGCGCAAGATACACATATAAATTTGACAAAAAGATGTTTTGAAGTAGCACCTGATTTTATAGATAATCAATGCTTAACACGCTTTACCGATAAGGCAATAGACTGGATGAAAACCAAAGTACAAGACGCAAAAAAAGGGAAGCCTTTTTTCTTATACTTACCTTATACTTCACCTCATTATCCAGTTTGTCCACTACCACGTTTTAGAGGTCAAGGAGAGTGCGGTGCTTATGGTGAGTTTGTGATAGAAACAGATGAGCACATAGGACGTATTTTGAGTTTTTTGAAAGAACAAAATATAGACAAAAATACGTTGATCGTGTTTACCAGTGACAACGGACCAGAAAGGTTATGGGAGAGTCGTATCCCAACATACGGGCATGATAGCAAGGCAGGCTTTAGGGAGGGAAAAACCTCTGTCTATGAAGGAGGGCATAGAGTACCCTTCATTGTCCGTTGGCCAGAAGGAATAAAACAAGCAGGTAGAAAATGGGATGCTGCTGTAGGGCAAATAGACCTATTGGCTACTTTTGCGGATATTATAGGTGTCAAAATTGAGGATAATCAAGCAGAGGATAGCCAAAGTTTTTTGCCTGTATTGCAGAACAAAACATACGAAAGATTACCACTCATTACTAGAGCAGATCTCTCCAAAGATGACCGTTATGCCATTACGGAGGGCGACTGGAAACTGATAATGCAGTCGCCTACCAAAGGATTAGAGCTTTATAATTTGAAAGACGACCCTGCTGAAAGTAAAAACGTGGTAAAAGAGCATGCACAACTAGCAAAAGAGTTAACCCAAAAAATCAGTAAAATAGTACTCTCTGGTAGAACGACAGCAGGCAAAGCTCAAAAGAATGATTCGGGTTACTGGTCAGACTTGCGATGGATGACCAAAGCGGAATTTGAAGAAAAGCATGGAAAGTAAAAGCTAACGGCTAATATCCAAAAGCTCATTTGAATCAATACTTAGTTTACTCAATACTTACGTTAAAAGTAGTAAGCATAAAAAAAGCCTTTCTTAAACGAATAAGAAAGGCTTTTTACTTTTGAGAATGAATATTAATTCATTTTGCTCATTTCTTTTTCAAATGATTCCTTAAACTTTAGGTAATCATAATCTACTTTGAGTTGCTCTTCTTTGCTAAGTCTCTCATTGATAGACTCAACTAAGGCTTCGCTTTTCATTTCTATAGCCAAGTAAGTCTTATATTTACCGTCTGGAGTTCTAGTAGTTCTCTCGCAAATGGTTTTTATACCACTGATTTCTTGATCTACTACTTGTCTTGTAAGGCCTTCAAATTTTTCAGAGAACTCCTCTACATTGTTTACTTCTCTAGAGCTTACATAGTTATCTATCACAGACTTGATGGTTGTATTGATAGAACTTGCTAAGTCTCCCATAGCATTGTTCATGGCTTTCTTTTTTGAGATGATGTGATCTCCACTCTCTCCTACAGAATTAGCTCTAAATGTTTTATCATCGCTAAAGAATTCAGTACCTGAACATAATATTTTTACTTCTACTTCGCCCGTAGGCGGGGTTTCTGATGCAGCTTGTTTTATGGCTTTTTTTCCACAAGAAGAAATTACAAATACTGCTGCTACAGCAAGCATCGTAAAGATTGATTTAGTGTTTATATTCATAATTGTATTGGTTAAATTTTTCTTTGACATTTGTTTTTATACATCACAGTCTAAATGGTTGGCAAAAATCATGCCAGAATATTATTACTTTTTTGCGTCTTTTGTAGATATATAACCTTCACCTGCTTTTTTTAACCCAGTTAAAAGATAGTAACCATCTACTTCTTTTTTGATAATAAATTCTTTCCCACCAGGTATTTTGTCTATAACAGGAGATTTTTTATCGGGTGATTGGTAAACATTAATTCTATCTTTGTAGTTTCCTTTTGTTTTACACCTTTCTGATAAAGTAGTTTCTGTTATCTCCTTAAATTTATACTCTTCAAACTTTATACCAAGCTTATTTAATAATTCAACCGTCTTTATAC
>WTJX01000621.1:2353-7907 GCA_011524675.1 Cytophagales bacterium | reverse complement strand
TAGAGATGTATGAGTCTTTTACTTTTGGTCCTTTTTTGCGTACTCGTGCATTGATACTGTTGATGCCAAAGTTGCCATTGGACTGATCTAGTGGGCCACTGATAGCGTTGACTAGTGCCATCTTGATAAAGTTTGTAGGCGTAAAGGCAGTACGGTAGTCTTGCTGACCGTGGCAATACTCTCTAGAAACCATATTAGGCATGGTTCTATAAGCACCGGACATAGGTACAGGGCCGTCATGAAAGAAAATGAGTAAATGTTCTTTTGCTGCCTCGTCAATGGCATTTCTTGTAAAGTCTGCTTTGTTGCCCATAAATCCGTATTTGATCCCTGCCGACGATAGACTGTTGTAGAAAGCAAAGAGCTTATCGTCACCATAGTCTCCTTTGTGGCGGTCATAGTATAAGATTATTTTTACGTTTTTGGATTTGGCATAAGCGACTACTTTTTTGATATCTACCTCTGGCGAAATGTGCATTTCTCCATCTTTGGCACTTTCAAACCAATGGTCATCAATGGTAAGGTACTCTATGCCGTATTCTGAAGCGAAATCAATCATTCTGAGGTAACTTTTGGTATTGATGTCATAAGGAAAGTCACCATTGTCATAGCCATGTATTCTCCAGTCCCATAGTCCTTTACCTGCTTTGATCCACTGCGTATCTTTTAGCTTGCAGGGAGCGGCAAGGTTTACCGCTACATTATTCATCACCAAGTCGCCTACTTTCTTTTCAAAAAGAATAACTTTCCAAGGAGAGACAAAGCCCTTATTATCTTTTAGCACTACTATAGGCGAAGCGAAATTAAATGATGACTTTGTTGACTGCATGAGTCGCGTAGTTTTGAATAATTTGGCAGTATATAAGTCAGACTCTAGGTAAGCAAGGTGCTTTTCACTGCTATACTCAAACACAACAGGTATTCTTTGGTTTACTTCATTGGTGTCTGCTCTCCATTCGCTTATTTTCATTGGTCCTTTCACTCCCTCTTTACCTTTAAAAAAATATCCTCCTATATCTTTGGGCATGTTTACACCTATTTGATAGAGTATTTTCTTTCCTTTGAGCCATTCTTGTGCTGGAACAGAAAAGCGTATCCCCATACCATCATTATATAGCTGACATATCAAGTCTATTTTTGAACTAGCTCCTCCAAAACCTGAATAATCTGCCACTAAATGCAATATAAGTTGATTACATTCGTCATGTATTTCACTAAACTGTCCCCATGTAGGCTTCCATGAGGTATTTATTTTTTTTTGTTCAAAGCTATCCAACGAATAAATATCATCTTTAAAAAAATGAATAGTTGATTTCTCATTGATTATTTCATTTTCCCATGCTAAGGTATATGACAAATTCCCTTTGTCGCAGTAAACGGTCAAGCTTGCTTTGCCATCTGGTGAGCTTATTTTGCAGTCTTCTGCATAAAGAATGGATAGGTTAATAAACAGGAGTAATATGCCGTGTAACCCTTTCATGTTAGTTATCATTTGGTTATAGTTTTTTTTTCTTCTTGTATTCAAAATTTTTGGCTTCTACTCCTTGTACCACTCTTGATTGATTACTTCTAGCATTTGAGGCTGTACAGCAGAACCAACAGCAATCTGGCCACTATATAAGAAGTCGTCTCCGCCCTTGAAATCACTTACTATGCCACCAGCTTCTTGTATTAGGATGATTCCTGCGGCTATATCCCAAGGGTTGATGCTAAATTCGTAATAGCCATCAAAACGTCCACTTGCAACATATGCCATATCTATGGCTGCCGAACCAAAACGCCTTAGCCCATGTGTTTGCTCTACAAAACGTTTGATGATAATCATATAGTTATCAAACTTATCAAACAGTTGATAAGGAAAACCTGTAGCGACAACAGATTGATTGAGGTTTTCTACACTCGATACTTGTATTTTTTCTCCATTGAGGTACGCGCCTCCATCCTTCCAAGCATAGAAGCACTCATCAGGTACGATGTCATATATCACGCCAAGGATAATCTTTCCTTCACACTCCAATGCTACGCTTACAGAGTAGCAAGGGATATTGTGTAAAAAATTGGTCGTGCCATCTAGAGGGTCTATGATCCAGTTATACTTTTCGCCTTTGATGGTTTCCGTCCCTTCTTCAGTTATATATCCAGCCTCTGGCAATACTTCCTTTAAGCCTTCTACTAATATTTTTTCTGCTTCTTTATCAACATAAGAAACCATATTGCTATGGCTACCCTTGTACTCTATCTTTGAAGTATCAAAGTTTTCTTTCTCTTGCTGAATAAAAGCACCTGCCCGTTTGGCAAGTGCTATAGTTTGTTGGCATATATGTTCTAGTTTCATGTGTTTAAAATGTGTTTAAGTGTTCGTGTATTCATGTGTTCAAGTTGAAAAAGCTATGAGCTATGGGCTTTGAGTTTTTTTAATCATTCCCTTGTGAGTTAAACTTAATAACCTTCAACCTTTCACATGCTCGTTTCATGTGCTTATATACGTTTTACGTTATAGGTTTTAAGTTTTACGTTTTTAGAGATGTCTAAGGTCAAATGTCGAAAGTATGTTTATGCTCTCACATTCCTACCTTTTTACGTCTTTAGAACGAGTCCATAGTCGATGGTCGGTAGTCCATGAGTTTTTAGCAGTTAGTTATTGTTTTTTTCAACTAATGATTAGAAAACTTTGCAAAGCCTTAGTTATGCAAAACCTTCTTATATGATGTACGTTTTAGGTTATACGTTTTGCGTTGCAGTGACTTATCAAAAATTTACAGTCAATGATTTTTTCAACGTTTAACCTTGAACTTTTTTAATACCTATGCGCATACTAACTCATCACTGAAAACCTCATTCATTTTCTTAATTTCTTTAATTTTTTCATTTCTCTTTGATAAAAATATAAACAGCCAATCCACACTAACTACTTCTTTAATTCCCTCCCACATACTGGCTCGTCGCTGAAAACAGACTAAGGTCTATTTTCTTAACGCTTCCGCCCTCTCTAATCTTTAATCTTTTTTGCCACTTTCGTGGAATAAAATCATGCCCTTCTCTTCTCCATGACTATACATTTTATAGTCTCAAAATCTTAAAATCTCAAAGTCTTAAAGCCTTAAAACTCTCTTTGACCAAACTCACTCTTGATAAATTTGGTTTTGTTTAGTTTCTTATTAAACACATAGCTAAGATTGAGCATAATCATATCTACCTCATACACATAATTGGTAGTAGTATAGAAACGATAGCCTTGCGAATCAGTACCACTAGTAGTGATGCGTTGTTCGTTTGTAGGCAATAGTCCAGCATCCATATTTAGCCATTGCGCAGAAGCATTTAAGCGACCATCCATAAAAGATTTCGAAATGACCAAGTTAGGAGATAGGTAACGAGAATCTTGCCCTTGTGCTGTGTTTCGTTCCGAGATATAGTTCAAGTTAAATTGTATGCTTGTGTTTTTACATACTTTGAAGGTGATTTTATTGTTGATAGAATAAATCCAAAAATCATGATTCAAAGCGATATTGTCAAAGCTACCTTTTATACGTTGGTTATACAAATTTGCTCCAGCAAAAAAGTTAAGCCATTTTTTAGGTTTTAGCTCTGTGCTTACTTCCATACCCCATGACCTACCTATACCAACATTAGAGTAGATACGGTCTAGAATGGTGTCATTAAATACTTTGTTTACTCTATTGATAAGGTTGTTAGTATGTCTGTAATACAAAGTAGCATTGTACATGCTTTTAGCTTTTTTCTTGCTTATTCCTATTTCTACCGTATTGATAAACTCTGGTTTCAAATCTTTGTCTCCTTGTTCTAAGGTTTCAGAATGCTCACGCTCTCTAAAAGGATTCATCTTGAAACTTGTAGTCCTTTCTACACGCTTGCTATAGCCTATGTTTGCGCTAAGCCCATTTCCAAGGTTATAACTTGCTCTCAAAGAAGGGAATAGTTTGACGAAGTCATAGTTTGTTGTTCCGTTGAGACTGTCTATTTGACCATTTACACTCAACTCCCTATCCATATATTCGGCTCTTAGCCCTGCACCATAGCTCCATTTATCTTTTTCTCCAGAAAACTGAGCGTAAGCTGCATGGATGGTTCGCTTTAGGTCTATGTCACTAGTAAACTCTGGTATGATAGAGTCTCCTATAGATGTGTTCTTGCGGATGTACTCGAAGTCCCCTTGATGGTCTAAATAACGGAATTGGTAACCTACTTCAAATTTTCCTAGCTTAGATGGTCTGAACTCATAGCCCAATTGGTAACGAATACCATGAAGAGGGTTGTCGTTAGTATTATACTCCTCTTGTAATACGCTGTCCCTTAGTATTTGACCATCTTCATAGCCCAAGTTGAGGTTTGTGGTAGGACCTCCTAAGAAGGTGTATTCATATAACAAAGAGTTACTTAACTTAGCCCCACTTTCAAAAGAATGCGTATGGTCAAAGCTACCTAGTATAAAGTCACCTCTACGAGTACGGTCATTTTCATTGAAGTATTGTTCGTCAGTAAAGATTGCGTCACCGTTGGCATCATATTTAGCGTTGTTATATAAAATATCTGCCGTTCTCAGCTTGTCTCTTACGCCGCCATAAAAGCCCAAGTTAAACTCATTTCTTTTATTAGGTTTGAAACCTACGGTCATCCTTCCAGAGTAGTTTTTTTCGTCAAAGCTTCTCTCACCATCCGAAGGAAAGATAGATAGCGTGTCGTTGATAGTGGTATTTACATTTCCTTCTCTTCTCCCAGTTTTGTCCTTTCTGATGTATGCTGCTCCAAGAGAAAAGTTCCATTTTCCTTTTTTGTATCCAAAGATAAAATCTGCGCCATATCTTTGAGCACGTTCTGAGTTGTCGTATGGTTCTATGCTTGGCAAACCATAATTGGTATTTACTTGTAGAAATACACCGTCTGTTGTTCCTTTTTTGGTAACAATGTTGATGATTCCCCCTTTACCTTCGGAGTCATATTTTGCTAGTGGGGTAGTGATGATTTCTACATCCTCCACTGCGTTTGCGGGGATCTGACTAAGCATAGTGTTAGCATCTGACTGTACGGGTTTACCGTCTATGAGCACTACAAAGCCGGACGCTCCTCTCACAGAAATGCCTCCTTGCGGATCTACAGATACAGAGGGCATGTTGCGTATTACATCTATCGCTGTTCCTCCTTGGCTCGCATGAAAGGCATCTGCCTTGAATACTTGACGATCTACCTTATTGATGAGCGTTGACTTCTCACCTTCCACCGTTACAGCTTCGAGTACTTCCGCTTTAGGAGTAAGTGAAATCTTTTCTAAGTCTAGCTTTGCTTGATCAAGCGTGATGTTTTGCTGTAATTTTTGAAAGCCTATGACGTCTATACTTAAGAAATAATCCCCATAAGTAATTTCTTTGAAACTAAAATTGCCTTTGTCATCGGCTAATGTCCCTGTAATGAGTGTACTATCGGACGAATAGAGCGCCACAGTGGCATAAGGTAGGGCTTCATTTGAGGTGCTGTTTTCTAAACTACCATTGATATTTCCTAGCTGTTGGGCATGTGCAATGAGACAATTTAAACC
>WTJX01000621.1:0-2343 GCA_011524675.1 Cytophagales bacterium | reverse complement strand
AAACCGGAGAATGATAGTGCAAGTTTATTGATGAACATATTATTTGATTTGTATTTTTAGCCTTCTTCTAGTAAATGACCTACTTATCTATCAAATGACTTTTTAACTCGCTGATTGTCAGTATGATTCATTAAATCTAAAAAGTACCAAAAAATAAATAACAAATGACAAACTTTAGATTTTTGTCATTCGACTTTTTTTAGTTCTAAAAAGTTTGGTTATCAGTAACGACAAGAGGTAACTATTATAGGCTTGTTATAATGTTGCAAAATTAAATTATTTCAAGACAATATTGTACTTTTTTAATGATTTTGTTTGTAGAGCTTACATCTTGTTCATAATGGTTTAAGGTTGATTGAGTACATAGCCTATTTGTTAGCTCTCTATTGTCTTCGTTTATTTTTAGTCAATATTCTGAAATTGTCTTTTTTAGAATTTCTGTTTTTTTATGGAATAATTGAAAAAAACTTTTAATATTGTGTGCGCTATATAGCGTATGATTCTATTCAAGCTTAAATCACGTCAATTAAAATACAACTTACTTACCATATTGGTAAAGTAGGATGTCATTAAAATAGATTATTATGACTAGACACCAAAGACTAAGCCTACACGTATTGTTATTGTTTTTGAGCTTTACTAGCCTGTCTTTAGGGCAAGGTAAAACAAAGTTGAGCCTACTAAAAACCATAAAAGGAGGACTAGCTCCAAAGTCAATTATCACTAATGGCAAAGGGAAGTTTTTTGCTCAAAACATGATGTACTTACACACAGTAACGGTATATGATGCCAAAGGCAACCTTTTAAAAACCATTTCCGATGAAGTAACAATAAAAAATGCTGCCGATAGCACATCCAAAATTTTGAAAGGTTCACCCGTAGAAGCCTGCGCTACTGCTGACGGAAAGTATGTATGGGTATCTAACTATCAGATGTATGGAGAAGGCTATGACAAACCCGGCTGTGATGCATGCATTGGTAGTGGGTATGATAAGTCTATTTTATATAAAATAAATACAGAAACGTATAAAATAGAAGCCGTAGTAGAAGTGGGGAGTGTACCCAAGTTTATCGCCCTAAGCCCCGATGAGCGTTTTCTTGCGGTGAGTAACTGGACAAGTGCTACGGTTAGTATCATCAATCCAAACACACACAAACATATACGTACTATCAAAGTAGGAGCTTACCCGAGAGGTTTAGCTTTTAATGACAGCTCTACCAAACTTTATGTTACTTCCATGGGGAGAGATAGAATAGAGGAAATAGACCTGAGTAGTTGGAGTGTCAAACAACACAAAAATATAGGAGACTCTCCAAGACATATCATTTATCATGATACTATACTATATGTTTCCTTAAATAAAGAAAACAAAATCCTAAAATGGAATTTGACCACCAATGAAAAA
The DNA here is from genome assembly GCA_011524675.1 of Cytophagales bacterium. Classification (GTDB taxonomy): domain Bacteria; phylum Bacteroidota; class Bacteroidia; order Cytophagales; family JAAEPT01; genus WTJX01. Next base: position 937 of record WTJX01000621.1, on the reverse strand, counting down.
CAGAAACTCAATGTCGGCAGCAAACCACGCTCAACCGCTCTAACCAAAGACGGAAAGTATCTTTATGTAGTCAATTATGGTTCAAATACAATGTCAAAAATAAATACAACCACCATGAAAGTGGAGCAAACAGAAAAAACAGGAGAAAAACCGATAGGCATAACCATAGATGAAGTAAATAAGCACATATGGGTCTCTTGCTACCAAGGAGTGATCAATATCTTTCAAGAAGTAGCTACTATAACAGAAGGAATTAATGCACTTCCAAAGCAAATGACCTTATCAAATACGGGTGGGAAGTATCATATCATTGTAGCAAGTCTAACGTCCAAAAGTGATGCAGAGAAATTAAAACTAAAATTAGTAAAGAGAGGGCATAGTCCCACTGTTCTTAGTTCAGACAAGAGGTACAGATTATCTGTTGCAAGTTTCAACACAGCAGCCGAGGCACATACGAATATTAAAAAATATACACATATAAATGAAGGGGTGTGGGTTCTAGAAAATTAAATTTGTTCAAACATTTTATGACCTTTGAGTAATGAGTAGCGGTTTGTGAGTAATAGGTTTTTAGAGCAATGTGTATTTAATCACTAATCACTGCTTTTTACGTTCTAGGTTTTAAGTTTTACGTTCTTTTGTTTTACTTTTCTAAGTCCTAAAGACCTTGAACCCATAATCCATAACTCATACCCCATAATTCTCACTAGCCTCCTTACTTTGGGAGATACATCTTTGAGGTTTGAAATATGTATAAAAAACACGTAAAAAAATCAAAATGAAAACTAATAAAATGTATGGCGGTTTAGATTTAATCATTTACCTTTGCACCCAATTTAGAACGCTATCTGTAGAGAAAAGTTATGTTGCAATCAGGTAAATTGAGTCTTATAGTACTAGCATTGACGCTAGGCTTTGTTTCTTTAGGAAACCATCA
>WTJX01000333.1 GCA_011524675.1 Cytophagales bacterium | reverse complement strand
TTTATATTCTATTTTTTCTTTAATGCAAGGCTTTATTATAACTAAAATTTTGTATAAAACTTCTGCTACAAAAGTGTTTTAAACTTATCATGATTGGCTACAAGATAAGCTTTTCCACCTAATAATTATTCTAATCGCAGTATAAGTTTCGGTTTTTTCAAAAGGATTATATTCCAAACGGATAGTAACACATCAATCTTGCAGTAAGGAAACAAGTTTTTTTGCTGATGCTTGATTACGTGGCGAATAAATTTCTTTTCTGATGCTTTCTTTTTCCTTTCTCGTCAGATGCCAACTCAATACAGCTTTCCTTTCTCCGTCTTTCTGGCTACTGATCGTACCTACTGGGTATTGAAAAGGGATAAAATCTATCTCTCCATCAAACCACTCTGCTGACCTTTCTAATGAACTGATGTTTCGATAGTCTTGTAAATAATCCCACACAGCATAAAGACTCCCTACTGGCTTAAAAAAATTACCCCATAATGTAGGAGCCGCCTGCTCCGATACTGGTGGGTTAAGCTCACTATCACGTATGCTTATAAAGATAACGCCACCTGTGTTCTCACTGATCCAGTCTCTAAAGACATACAAAAACTTCTCTGCATCGGATATGCCATAATTGTCAGACAAACCGGCGTCCATGATTTCTACTCTTGGCTTAGTGGGTAAAGATACATTTGGCGTTACATAAGGAAATGTCGCCCCCATACGCAAAGCACTAAGCATCTTTAAGGACTCACCATTTTGATGAGCCAAAAAACGGCGTAGCTCTGTACCATGTTTTCTTATGGCTATCCTTTCACTACCCGATGGAGAAATCGTGGTCATATAAGAAATAGGCTGCGCACTGATGTACATTTTTCTAGCATCGTTAATGACCACGGGCGCAATAATGGTCATAGGTATTTTGGCTTCATACTCATACTGCGCATAATCGGTTACTTTATCCAAAAAAACACCCTCAGTATTTAAGTTCAGTTGATGCTCAAAAGCAAAGCCTCTGCCCTGCTTATATGAAAAACCATTGTACTCAAACTCACGATAACGAAGAAAAAGATCATTGACTACCAACGAAAAGATCATAGGATTCAACATATCTTTAGAAATATTGTCAAAATACTTTCGATGTGTGATGTCTTGAATGTTCCCTAACTGTTTTTGCAAATACAAATCTCTATAATAAGTATTTCCAATAAGTCCGCCCGAAGCCCCAGTAATCAAGAAGGTATGCCTCATCAGTTCCCCTCCCAACAAACTATCGGCATACTGTAGTGTACGCACTGCCCATGTGCAAGAACGCTGCCCTCCCCCACTGGCACATAAAAAAATCATTTTGGGCTTTGTATCTTTTGGAAACTTTGCTTTCCAGTTTTCCAATATCTCCAACGTATGGGTATAGTCTGACTCAAAATTTTCTTTTGAACTAATGCTATCCAAGGAGGCTAAGGTATAGTTTGCCTTCTCAGCTGTATAGTTTAAGCCAAAAGCGGGGTACTGTGTATCTAGCCATTGTTTCTTGATGGCAAAGTTTAACGTGAGTAATGTAAACACGATGCCTACGAAAGACCACTTTTTGAGCCAATAAGAAAATGCCCCAAAAAACATAACCAAAAAAGAAAACAATAATAGACCACTTGCTGCCGCAGGTATCTGAAAACTTGGGCTATGCCTAAAAGCACCCAAAATAGAGATCATAATAAAAATAATCAACTCTACAGAGATAGCATTGATATGATGCTGGTCAAACACCTTCAATACTCGCTCTAAGTCATGGTTTGAAGATAGAGACACCTTCTTGTGTTGAAACTTTGAATTGATATACCCTTCAATTTGATATTCCCCTTCTCTTGATTTTCTGATTTGCTGCAAAATATTGATTCTGCTAATCTTTCGTTTCCTCAAACGCTTATCTACATTGATGACAATGTCTTTGAAGAAAAACTTAAATGTATATCTAAAGTAAAAAAAGATGATACTCAAGATAACAGCTACACCAAGTATAAAACCTGCGCACCTCCCCATGATTTCAGAAAAGCTACATAAGCTATTTTTCATCTGAAAATCCACAAAGTTGTAGAGGTATAAGAGCGAAAACAAAAGAGGTAAAATACTATTATTGATACAAAAGGTTAAAAAAGGATAGCGTATTGTCCCTAAAAAATTATAGAGTTTACTGTTGAGGATATAAGTAGTGATAAAGTAAGACATACAAAAGATGCCAAAAGCTATTCCTACAAATAGCATACTAAAAAAAGAAATCTGATTTAAATATTCAGGATCTAAAAAGAGATAGTTCAAGCCAATCCCCAAACCAAAATTATGGGTGATTACAGCAAATAAAATGAGCCAAAAAAGTACTAGCAACACATTTCTCT
>WTJX01000491.1 GCA_011524675.1 Cytophagales bacterium | reverse complement strand
CGTTTAAAATTAAAAACAAGGGTCTATGGTCGTTATGGACAAAAGGATATACCCGTAGAGTCAGCTCTTTATTTGGCAGGAAATAATCCAGAAGGGTTGTACGACAATAAATATACACGAGCTAGCGGTTTTGTGCCTAATGATTGGACAGGCTTTGGCAATAATACAAATCACTTTCAGATGGGAGGGGGGCTAAATTTGAGAGGCTTTTCGGGTGTTGCCCTAAGCAAAGATACCATTGTTACTAGCTACGGCAGCTCTGGAGCTGCATTTAATATGGAGCTAGAGTTTGACAAAGCCATAAAGGTAAAAAGTAGGAAGCTACAAGATTACTTCCACTTTGATGCTTATCTTTTTGGGGATGTAGGTGCGTTGACCTATCAAAAAGAGGATGACAAACAGCTATTTGACCAATTGCGATGGGATGCAGGGCTAGGTACTGCTTTGACTATTAAGTTTGGTAGATACTTGGATATCAATCCTATCGTCTTGCGCTTTGACATGCCCTTGTATGTAAACGCCAATTTAGCGGGGCATGATAACTTTGCTTACCGCTACGTAGTAGGGTTGAATAGGGCTTTTTAGACAAAACAGCTGTAAAGAAAATATATAAGTGGTAGGTTAATAGAAAGCTTTGCAAAACCATCTTTTGCACTTATTCTGCGTTATACAAAATTTTAAAATCCTCATTTACACGCAGTAAACTGTGGTTTTAAAATTCTGAAAGCCTTGACTAAGCACAAAACCTTAGTTATGCAAAGCTTTCTAATAAGGTCTTAATTTTTATGAGCTTTTGGCTGTTATGTATTGGCTCTTATTCTATTAATAAAATAAGAGCTAACGGCTAAAAGCTTTAGCTATATAAAGTATTTAGTGAAAAATCAACGAAAGCCAAAACATAATAGGTGCTTTACCGAATAGATACAAATAATGAACTGGTTTAAACGAAAAAAGAAGAAAATAGCAACAGCCACAGAGGACGAAAAGAATGATATTGTTCAAGGGCAATCAGATGCTAAAGAAAGAGATTTGTCTCTTGAGAGAATGGTAAACATTAAGATATGTGAGCAACACGGTTTTACTGTTTCAAAAGGTCTGCCTTATGTTAAGTCAATAAGTCTTAGACCAAAGGAAGAGATTGCTGCTCGACTTCATGCTATTAAAGCGATGGTTTTATGGGCAATGGTGCCTGAAGACAAGCTTCCTAGCGATGTTATATTCAATTTTATTGAGAGAAATGATTTACATGAGTTTCTAACGGTAGATGAGAAACAAATTTTTGAAACTCAAAGGGATGACCAAGAGCTAAGAAATTCAATAGGCTGGAAGTTTGAGAATTCTTGGCCTTTAGCATGGTACTTTGGATATGATAGTCCCCAACCTACAGGTATTATGATGACAGGGGAACAAATGCAAGATATATTAGCAAATCATACTTGCCCAATAGATGGAGATGTACTTAATTGGGTAGAGACTAAAAAAACGGAGGATGTAGAACAGTTAATAATGTATGAAGATTTGTTCTATTGTATTCACAATGCCGTTAGAAGTGCTCAAATAGGAGGGGATACCATTCCACAAGGATTTCATCCAGTAGGAAACGGAGGCGTTATACATGAACGCAGACACGCACTTACTTGGATGCTCTCCAAAGGAGTGGACTGGGATAATACCGATTTAAGCACATAAGATAAATGTTGGTTTAGAAGCCAGTTTACATCAAAACAACACTATCCAGTTTTTTATAAAAGCCTGTGTTAAGTATTTGGTACAATGTACAAGGTACGAAGCAAAGTATAACGAATACTTTCTTTCTCTTAGTACTTGGTACTTTGTCCTTCGTACTATCTCTACTTTACGAAGTTAGGGCGTTTCCCTTCGGGTCGGGCTATCCACTATATCTTTTTTGCCCTTTAAGGGTCAAAAAAGGATGCCGTTCCTATCCCTAACGCATAATAAACGAACTTTAGTTATAACTTCGTAAAGTAGAACTATTCAACGATAATTTATTTTTTGCTTTACTAGAAGGCTTTGCACTTACCTTTTATTGTCCAAAGCCTTCACCCAAAAGCACACATTCCAGTCTAAAGAATTTTACAATCTCAATACCTCAAATTTCACTTTTTTTTATTTTTTTTTACTACGCAAAAAGACTGCGTCCCTACCCTAGAACTTTGAATCATCATAAAAAAAGAAGGCTTTACATAACTAAGATTTTGTGCTTAGTCAAGGCTTTCAAAATTTTAAAACCGCAGTTTACTGATTGTAAATGAGGATTTTAAAATTTTGTATAACGCCGAATAAGTGCAAAAGATGGTTTTGTAAAGCTTTCTTAAACACAAGGTCAAGTATGAGTTACTTCAATTTCCTTTTAAGAA
>WTJX01000113.1 GCA_011524675.1 Cytophagales bacterium | reverse complement strand
TGCCTTTTTGTTTTTGGAAAAAACGGGGGACTCGCAATGACTCACGCTGTTTTTTCTGCTGTACTTGCTAAAGTCGCTCACGCCATGGGAGCTTTGAGCAGTGGGATATGAGCTATGAGCTTTTTTAACGTTCAACTCATCACTAATCATTAATCACTTATCACTATAAAAATTCATTTTTTCATTCTCTTAATTTTTTCATTTTATAAAGCCACTTTCGTGGAATAAAATCTAGCCTTTCACGCCTTATACGTCTCTATGTCAATACGTCCTTACGCTCTTTTGTCTCAAAAATCGTAAATAGTCAATCGTCCAATTGTAAATTTAAATCGTTGTACCTAATACCTTGTACTTTGTACTTTTGAATAAAGCTCTACTCTTCCAATCCACATTACACCTCACTTTAATCGTTGATCTTTAAACCTTAATCTTTTTCCTCTTTCGTGGAATAAAATCTAGTCTTTGATTGTTTGGTTTTTACCTTGCACAGCGTGCTTAACCGAATGTTTGTATGTTTGAAAAAATATTTCATAGAATATATTACTCATTAAAACGTATTTTTTCTTTTCTTTTTTTTAATTTAGTAGTACTTTGTCATTTATAAATGTACGACTATAACCAAAGCTTAGTGCTAACTACCAAAAGTTAAAACTTTATACATGCTTTACCGTACAGGTACAACTATATATAAGAAGGAAAAACAGTACTGACTATACCATAAACAAAAAACAGTGAAGTAGGCGGAAAAAAATAATTGTGGATTTTAAAAATTAGACGACTACATCTTACTGGAAAACTATCTTTATGACTGACACAGAGAAACTTACTGAGTTAGAATCTTTTAACTCACGCATACATTATTTAGATACACATGCCACAAAGTGGAATACGATAAGTATCATAGGGAAGTATAAAAATGCCTTAGGGCATATCGTAGAAAGTATCAAAGAGACATTAGACCCTGAAGAGTATGAAAATATCATGAATCAAAAATCTTTGAGGCAAATGAAGTTAGAGCTAGCGTTGAAAATGGATATCTTAGACGATACACTAGAGGCATATGCCGATACCATTGGCAATGAAGAACTATTTTACAAAGCGTCAAACACCAAAGGAGACTATTTTTCTTTACCCTATGAGGCATTCGAAAGGAAAGTAAGGAGCATGATAAAGCTATTGCAAAAGCATGTGATAGCTATGTCTGAGTATGGTATGACAAATGAGCAAATAGCCGATGCCATACATCAGTTTACCCTTTACGAACAAAAGAGAGGGATAGCCGTTACCTACCCGATGCAAAGAAATAAAGATCAAAAAAGCTTAGAAGAGCTGTTTGAGGAAGCAACACATACTTCTACTAAGTTAGACAAAATCATGAGGTTATTTAAAAATTCAGATTTGGTATTTTATAGAGGCTATGAAACTGCGACTATGGTCATAGAATAAAGATAAGATATAAGTGTTTTTTCTTTAATTCTAATAATCTTTTTGTTATTAGAAATTAGCAGTGAGCTTTTTTAGTAATGAGTCAAAAATAATATGCTATTCATTTTTAGAAGGCTTTGCAAAACCATCTTTTGCACTTATTCGGTGTTATACAGAATTTTAGTTATGCAAAGTCTTCTTTTAATAAAATAAGAGCTAACTGCTAAAAGCTAAAAGCTTTAGCTACTAAAAGTGTTTAGTGAAAAACTAAGAAAATCTAAAGCAGAACATATGGTTTACCTAATGGATGCACTATAATTTATCTATGATTTCACTTACAGACATTCTTTTTTTGAAATTAGCACGAAAATGTATGTGTGCTATTGTATTGTTCTGATCTATAAGGAAAGTAGCAGGTATAGGCAAGTATAAGTTACCAGTGCTTTCGTTTCTTTTTTTGATGACTTCTATCATAGATTCTTTCATAAAAAAGTCTTTAAAGTTGCTCTCATCTACCTCAAATACCACCCCAAAGTCTTTCATTATTTTATAATCATGATCTACTATCACAGGGAAGGGCAATTGTGTCTCTTTGAATACTTCACGCAAAAAAGGAGGTTGCTCTGGCGTAATAAGCAATACTTGGGCTCCCTTACTTAGCAAACTCAATAATTCAGACTTAACCTGTCGTATATGTCTATTACAATGAGGGCACCATGCACCTCTATAAAAAATAAGTACCAGTTTCCCCAATTCTAGTAACATTTCAGAACCGATGGAAAGTCCACTCTGATCTATAGCATCAATGAGAGGGGCTTGGTCTCCAACCTTGAGATGTGTGTTGTATTTTTTCATTTAGTATTATCGTATTTACACCAAAAGTCTTTTATCTAAGTAGGCGCACAAAAATAATGGTAGGTTTAAGAAGACTTTACATAACTAAGATTTTGTGCTTAGT
>WTJX01000619.1 GCA_011524675.1 Cytophagales bacterium | reverse complement strand
AAAAAAATTCAGTAGAATAAGTATGTGCATACGTTTATTCCTTGTAGATTTGACCTACAAAAATCATAGCGTGAATTATGAAGGTCGTATCATATACTTGTCTATTTCTTATTTTAAGTATTTCTTCTTGCAAGGATGCAAATAAAAAAGAATATACTCTCCTTAGTGGGAATACTATGGGGACTGTGTATAACATCAAGTACTTAGATGACCAAGAAAGAACGATACAACCTAGCATTGACTCTTTACTAAAACGCTTTAATCAATCGGTATCTACCTATATCCCCACCTCTGAAATATCTTTATTTAACACAAGCGACGGTTTGCCCCAAGCCAGCGAATTATTTTTAAACGTTTTCTTTACTGCCCAGCATATTTATCAAAAGACAGAAGGAGCATTTGACCCTACCGTCATGCCTTTGGTCAATGCTTGGGGTTTTGGATATACCCAACCTACGCATATGCCTACTGAGAAAGCAATAGATTCTATCATGACGTTTGTAGGAATGGACAAAGTGAGCGTAACAGGAAAGCGTATTGAGAAAAAAAATACTAAAACACAACTAGACTTTAGTGCGATAGCTAAAGGGTTTGGCGTGGACTTAGTTGCTGAATTCTTAGAAAAAAAAGGCATAGAGCACTTTATGGTAGAAATAGGTGGAGAGGTAGTGTGCAAAGGAAATAGTCCTTCTGCGAGTCCTTGGAAAATAGGTATAGAAACTCCTACAGCTAACGCAAGAGGTATAAAGCAAGTGGTAAAGCTCCAAAATGTAGCTATGGCTACTTCTGGGAATTATAGAAACTTTCGCTTGGTAGATGGTCAAAAGTATGCTCATACCATTGACCCTGTGGGTGGACTACCTGTGCAACACACTTTACTGAGTGTCAGCATTGTTGCCAAAGACTGTATGACTGCGGATGCTTATGCTACGGCTTGTATGGTGTTGGGCAAAGAAAAATCAATGGTTTTGGTCAATAGCCTAAAGGGAGTAGAAGCTTATTTTATCTTTGACCAAAACGGACAAATGAAAACAGCCTTTACAGAAGGTTTTTCTAACTATTTATAATTTACATTAACAATGGCAGATTGGTTTGAAGGGTGGTTTGACTCTAAGTATTATCATATCTTATACAAAAATAGAGATCATCAAGAAGCCCAACTTTTTATTGATAAGCTTTATCATTTGTTGGAACTACAGCCAGAAAACAAGGTGTTAGATTTGGCATGTGGCAAAGGTAGGCATGCTATCTATCTTAACAAAAAAGACGTAGATGTGGTAGGTGCTGACCTCTCAGCACAAAGTATTTTGCATGCACAGCAGTATGAAAATGATAAACTAAAGTTTGTAGTACATGATATGAGAGAGGTGCTTTATGAGCAGCATTTTGATTTTGTGTTTAATCTATTTACAAGTTTTGGTTACTTTGAAGATGAAAAAGAACAAGTAAAAACGATAAATGCCATACATGACACGCTAAAGCCAAAAGGTATCTTGGTACTAGACTTTATGAATGTACATAAGACGATCAAAAGATTAGTACCCTCAGAAACTAAAGAGATTGAAGGCATTACATTTCATTTGAACAGAAAGGTAGAAAATGGTTTCATCGTAAAAACGATTTCTTTTGAAGATCAAGGGCAAGCGTATCGTTTTGAAGAAAGAGTAAAGGTCATCACAGAACAAGACTTTAGAGCGTATGTACAAAGTTGGGATGTTTTGAACGTATTTGGTGACTATCACTTAGGGGCATTTGAACCTGAGACATCAGACCGCTTTATTCTCGTTGCACAAAAAAAATAAACTATCGTATGACCCCACTCCTTCTCATCATATGCGTTCTCGTTGGGGGTATCATTCCTTTTTTATGGAAACCCTCAGAAGCTAACTTTAAGCATGCTCTTGTTTTTTCGGCTGCCTACTTACTGTGTGTAACCTTGGTTCATTTGTTTCCAGAGTTATTTGAAGAGGCAAAAGAACACCAAATATCTTCACTTTTGATAGGTGTTTTCTTGCTATTGGGTTTTCTTTTTCAAAAAATATTGGAGTATTTCTCTGGTGGTATTGAGCATGGGCATATCCATACTTCTACTGCTTTTAGACCCTATACACTATTGATTGCCTTATGTCTACACGCCTTATTAGAAGGCTCAGTAATCGCAGGGACAACGAGCCACCACCACCATAGCGACCACCTACTTTTTGGTATCATCTTACACAAGATGCCCGCAGCATTTGCCTTGACGAGCATTTTGCTTGATGCAAAAACTAATATCAAAAAAACAATAGTCTTTCTTGTGATCTTTTCTTTAGCTTCTCCTCTTGGCTTGCTGCTCAGTGAGTTACTCCTCTCAAAAATGCCTGAGCGTTATACTATATATTTGATGGCATT
>WTJX01000438.1 GCA_011524675.1 Cytophagales bacterium | reverse complement strand
ATTCTATTATAAACATTAAGATAATAGACAAATCTAAAGGCTTGAGAAGTAACTTATGTATTACATCTCTCAAACAAAGGAACAGCTTATGGATAGCTACTTCCGCAGGTTTATCAAAGTTGATCTATAATGAAAAGTTAAAAGAATTTGAACTCTTAAAAAATTATACCAAAGCAGACGGGCTTACTGGTAATAGGATTGTAAGTATAGTAGAAGAAAATGATAGTATACTTTGGGTAGGAACCAATATCGGTTTAAACAAGTTTAATATTCCACAAGATAAAATCATTACTTACCATAAAGAAGAAGGTTTTATCTCTAATCACTTTATCAATAGAGCGAGTATAAAAACCAAAGATGGTAAACTTCAATTTGGAACGGTTAAGGGATTAGTTGTTGTTGACCCCAAAAAAATAAAAAATAGTGACTATACCTATACACCTTTTGTCAGCGTTCATTCTATCAATGGAGAAAAAGGATATACACTGCCAGAACTCAACAACTTAGCTCCTCATCAAAAAAACATTCAATTAAAGGTAAGCGTTCCCAATTATATTTCTCCTGAATTCATCCGTTATCGCTATAAGCTGCAGCAAAGTGAAGACTGGAAATACTCCTATGCAAGTCAAAAGGAAATATCACTATACAATTTAGACTTTGGAGCGCATACATTCATGATACAAGTAAGTAATGAAAACAATGAATGGAATTCAGAAGTACGCTCATTCCCTATATACGTCAATACACCCTTTTGGCTAAAATGGTGGTTTATACTTGCTTGTGTCCTTATACTGATAATTAGTATTGTTTTGTACATACGGTTTTCTGTAAAGCAGTATAGCAACAAAAGAGACTTTGAACTACAAAGAAAAACAGATCAAGAAAAAATAAAGTTCTTTACGGATGTGTCTCATGATCTTAAAACGCCACTCACCATGATAAGTGAGCCTATAGAAAAAATGAATACAGAAGAACTTTCTGAGCAAGAACGAAAATTTTTACTTAAAACAGTCTCAAAAAATACCAATAGACTCATCAAACTGATACATAAAGCATTGGAGTTTGGCACTTCTGACAAACAAGACATGAGCTTAAATTTACAAAAAGTAGAGTTGATTTCTTTTATAAAAGAGCTTGTGGAGATGTTTATGTTTGAGGCTAAAGAAAAAGATGTCTTTCTTAACTTACAAACAGAAGAAAATGAACTTACTCTCTTTATTGACAAAGAGAAAATAGAACGTGTAGTATTTAATATTATAACCAATGCACTAAAAAACACTGTCAAGAAAGATAAAATCAACATCACAGTGGTTCATGACCGTCTACAAGAGCTTGCGTCTATAAGTATCAAAGATACAGGCAATGGTATCAAAGAAGAAAAGCTAAAACACCTCTTCAACAGATTTTATCAAGCCGATGCAGAAAAAGAAGGACAAGGCATAGGGCTTTCTATCGTAAAAAGATATGTAGAAGCACATGAAGGAACGGTAAATATTGCAAGTAAAGAAGGACAGGGAACAGAAGTAAGTATACAGCTACCCAAAAAGAATATACCAATTAAGTTAAATAATAAGAATGATAATGAATCACAGAACGCACTTACACATACTTCTCTGCTAAATACTGATGCAGAGTATAGCATATTGATTGTAGAAGATGACCAAGAATTAAGGGAGTACATGATTTATGAATTATCTTCTGATTATATATTATATGTAGCGGCCAATGGCGAAGAAGGAATAGCTATTGCAGAGACAAAACTACCCGACCTTATCATTACAGACTTTATGATGCCCAAAATGTCTGGAGAGAAATTATGCCAAACACTTAAAAACAAAACGAAGACAACGCATATCCCCATCATTATGATTACTGCTATGGGACAAAGCGAAACACAATTACTTACTAGTGGAGCAAATGACTTCATAGCTAAACCCTTTAAAGTCAAAAACCTAAAATTAAAAATAAAAAACTTGCTCTCTACTTTACAGTCTACTAAAGCATGGGTAGAAAGAGAATTGCATTTGGTTCCACAGCCATCAAATTATCAAGAATCGGAAGAGACTATTTTCGTGAAAAAATTGATGGAAGTTATAGATCAAAATTTAATGAATGAAAAACTTAGTGTTGGGCTACTTGCCAAAGAAGTAGGAATATCCCAAGCCGTACTTTTTAGGAAAGCACCAAAGTTGACAGGCTATACTGTCAATGAATTGATTATTTCTGTAAAGCTTAAAAAAGCTGCCGAGCTTATCATTCACTCTAGCTATACATTTTCTGAAATCACTTTTATGCTCGGCTATAATAGCGTTAAGCATTTTAGAAAACTCTTCAAAGAGAAATATCAAATGACGATGCAAGACTATAAAGTAAAGCACTCACAGGCTTAAAA
>WTJX01000588.1 GCA_011524675.1 Cytophagales bacterium | reverse complement strand
TTACTGCTGAATAGTACGAAGTATAAAGTACCTTGTACTTAATGCAGACTTTTGTGAAAAGCAGAATAATCGAATTTTAATGTAAACTAGCTTCTTATCCACTATAATAACAGCATGGTATGTTTTTATTTGAAAATCTCTAAAACCGAATTAAACAGTATGAGGAAAATATTTTTAAAATCCATCTTCTTTTTTTGTCTAGCATTGCCATCTTATGGTCAAGAAAAAATAGACGGTAGCGATGACTACGTAATAAACAAAAAAAATATGCAGAGTGAGTTTAAACTCATCACCATCGACCCTAAAGGGATTAATCCTCTTTTTGGAAATGTAGGAAAGCTAGAGAATATCAAGGTTACAGTAGGTAATTATATGACCTTATGGGTTTTCCCAAAAGAAGAGCATAAAAAAAGTAGTATCACATGGGATATATATGCCCAAAAGGCTGGTACGTATGATGTTTCTGCTAGCGTAGAAGCATGGGGAGCTAACTATACTTTACTATGTAACGACAAAACAGTCAAGACTATAGCAGAGCCTTATGGTGGTTTCAAGATAGTAGAATTTGGAAAGCTTGCCTTAGTGAAAGGGAAGAACACCTTAGTTATAGAAATGACAAACACCCTCAAAAAACAACGGTTTAGCCACCTGACCATAGTAGAAGAAAACTATCATAAGAAAGTTCTTGCACGAGCTTTAGAAAGTAGAGTGCAAGAAGAATGGTTCAAAAATGCTGGCTATGGCTTGATGTTTCAATGGACCAATCGTGCTACGCCACCTATGGGCAAGGTCAAAGCTTGGGAACAAAAGGTAAATGACTTTAAATTAGATGCTTTCTTAGAAGCTGTTGAGTCTTCAGGCGCAAAGTACGTAGTGTGGTCTATCACATGGGGAGAGCAGTATATCTCTGCGCCAATAAAATCCCTTGATAAAATTTTGACTGGAAGAACCACTACTCGAGACTTGCTTGGCGAAATGGCTGATGCACTACACCAAAGAGGTGTCAAGCTCATATTCTATTATCACTATGGTTATGACTGTATGCACTCCACAGATGCCGAATGGATGAAAGCTGTAGGCGGATACAAGGCAGACAAAACAATGCTTTATGACAACTGGATGAACATTATTGCTGAAATAGGGAAGCGGTATGGCGACAAACTAAACGGATGGTGGTTTGATGGTGGCGCTAGGTACCTTAATTGTCATTTTGATGGATCACCAGCAGACAAAGGGATTATTACTGCGCCATTTGAACAGATGACCAAGGTCGCCAGAACGGGAAATCCAAAGAGGATGGTCGCGTACAACTCATGGATAAAACCAAGAATAACAGAGTTTCAAGACTACTATGGTGGTGAAGGAAGCAGTAGCTTCAACGGAAGAACATTAGATAATGGGGTGTTTATATCAGGTAAGCAACAAGGCTTGCAAGCTCATGGTTGTTTTATTTTTGAAAAACATTGGGGAAGACTAGAGCATGACACGCCTATTCCTGAGTCCAAAAGATCAGTTGAGTGGTTAGAACAAATTGTTACCAAAGCTAGGACCAATAAAACACCTATATCTATTAATCTAGAAATGTACGAAGATGGTACTATTTCTCCCCACACACTAAGTTTATTGAAAGAATTTAATAAAAGAGTCAACTAATGCTAAAAGGCTTTGCAAAACTAAGGTTTTGCAAAGCCTTTTAAAAACCCAGTATTAGTTTTAACTTGGTAAAGTAGAACTATATACTTGCTGAGAAACTTAGTTAGCTTGCTCGTAAGTATAGGTAATGGTCATTGTACCTGTAACTGAAGTAACTCCTACAGGGACAAGCTCATCGGCATACTCTTGTATATCCTCTTCTGGAACTTCTAGCTCCAAAACGAGCTTATCTTCTGTAAGCTCAACAAAGGCTAACTCTTGCTCATCTAGGGATAAAGGAGTATCATACATGCTTTCAAGAAGAATAGCATAAACTTGATCGTATGCTACTGTCAAGGTATCATCCTCTACAGACCAAGAGGCAAACTGAAGTGTTTGATTTGCAGCTTCTGTTTCACAAAAATCATCACCTGTTTGTACTTGTACTCTGTTGGTAGTTAAAAATGTAGTCTCGATACTGTTATGACACTCATCCACATAACCCAGTAAGTTTTCTTCTGTACCTGCATATGTAACTGAACCTATAATGGTAGATCCTATAATGGTAGATCCTGTAAGGTCATAGTCTGCCTCCGCAGATACCAACTTCCAAGCGTTGGCTGTAAATAATTCTTCTTTGTAAATACTATCGTCTTCTATCACCTCTTCTTCATCTTCACAAGAGGCAAAAAATAATAATAGTAATAAGACAGTGAGTATTCTGTTATGTTTCATTTTCATTGCAGTAATAATTAAAATAT
>WTJX01000465.1 GCA_011524675.1 Cytophagales bacterium | reverse complement strand
TCTATTTTATCATCATGAGAACCTTTGGCAGTAAGTAATATGACAGGAATATGACTTGTAACCTCAGAAGTTTTCACCTTTTGGCATAATTCTACCCCATTCATTTGTGGCATCATGATATCACTCAATATCAAGTCAGGCATGATTTCGTTTACTTTTTCGTGTGCCTCTTTTCCATTGAAAAAGGCATGAACAGTATAGTGCTTTTCTAGTTCTCCTTTGAGATAATAATGTATATCTTGATTATCTTCCGCTAGTAAAATCGTCCATCCCTCTTGTGCTTCTGCTGTATCTGCACTAGGCATCACTACCTTAGTCTCCTTCTTTGTTACAACCTCTATGTTTTTCTCTTCATAAAATGCTTTGTCCAAAAACAATATTACATCAAAACGTGAACCTTCGTTGAGTTTGCTTTCAAAGTCAATACTGGCATGGTGTAAATTGAGCAGTTCTTTGACTAATGAAAGTCCCAAGCCATTACTAGAAAACGTTTGAGACTGCACCTCTCCCACACCTTCAAAACGCTCAAATACACTCGATTGCTTTTCCTCTTCTATCCCTATCCCTGTATCTATGACAGAAATTTTTGCGCTCTTACCCGTTTCGTCTATTGAAAGAATAAAGGATATCTTTCCTTGTGGTGGTGTATATTTAAATGCATTGGAAAGTAAGTTAATGATGATTCTTTCCAGTATGTCCTTGTCAAAGTAAGCTAGAAAACTTTCTTTATTGGAAGAGAATGAAAAATCAAATTCATACTGATCTGCCAATGATTGAAAAGACTCCTTGAGTACTCGTAGGTAACTTACAACGTCTCCTTGCTGTATGCTAAGTTTCAGCATATTTGATTCTACTTTGCGGAAGTCCAACAACTGCTTTACCAATTCTTCTAGCCTTTCAGCATTTCTGTGTACCAGTTGGGCTGTTTCTACGTCTAGCGTTTGATTTTTTTTACCTTTGATATAGCTCTCTAACGGGCTAAGGATCAGAGAAAGTGGCGTCTTTATTTCGTGAGAAATATCTGTAAAAAGTCTCCAGCGTAGCTTACTATATTTTTTTTCTTCTTCAATACGTATCAACTCTTCTTTGATACTGTTTTTACGTTTTTCTCTTTTTTGGATCAGCCAAAAGCAAAGCCAGAGCAGTACTAGCAAAACAGCAGTATAAAAGATATAAGCAGTTGTACTTTTCCAAAAAGGCGGAAGGATTTCAAAAGAAAGGGACGAAACCTTCTTGCTATCTTTGAGTCTTATTTGGAAGAGATATTTACCTGGAGGAAGCCCATAATTAAGCACCCTGCTTTTTTCCTCATGTGTTTTCCATTCATTATCAAAATTGAGTATTCTTATTTCAAAAATATGCTGATCTTGATGCAAAAAGTCTAAGCATGAAAACGAAATACCAATATTGTTTTGATGATAAGGTAGTATGATCTCTTCTTCAAAAGAATGATATAGGCTATCTTTAGTCGAAAGCTTTTTGATATATACAGAGTCTTCTTTTTGTGTCCCTTGGTAAATAGCCTCAGAGAACGAAAGCATACCATTAGTTGCATAGTGAGCATATATTTTGTTGTTATACTGAAAGGAATGTGATGACACCTTTTTTTTAAATGCTATTTTTTCTTTAAAGCTATCATATGTATTTTTTTTGATATCGTATCTAAAAATCGTTTGATAAGAGCCCAGCCACAAAGCATCTCCTTTTAGCTCAATAAAGTTAAACCATTTATTATGTATATGATGTGTATAATTATGCCAGTCTTTGCTTGCTAGTGATAGCGAAAACAACCCTTCTCTTGTACTAAACCATAGTTCATGGCGATGTGTATCAAAAGCCATATCTTCAATAAACCTCGTCTGTTTTCCTAATACCTTACTTACTTTTTGAGAGGCTTGCTCATACACAAAAAGTCCTACGCCATTGATAGCCACCCAAGTATTGCCTTGCATATCCTTTTGAATGGAAGAAAAGCTATATTCTGATTTATTCTCAAGATGACTTTGTAAGTATATCTTATTTACCAAAGTAAGAGAGAGTGTAGCAATATCAAGCTTATACTCAAGTACCATATTATTTTTACCAAAAAACAATGTATTTGTTTTTATATCATAGTTAATCGCCCATATAGAAAAAGAAAAGGGATGACTAACCGTTTTCCCCGTATTTATATTGATAAAGTGGAGCACATCATGATTTACAAAAGCATAAAGCGGATAGGCAATTTCTGTAAGAAAAAGGTAATAACCTAAATCAAAGGGAAAGTGTTTTTTTTGCTCCCCTTGCTTATCATGAATCACTAGCCCCTCAAACTTAGTTTTGCTGATGGAAAGAAAATGCTCTTGAGGTAAAGGAAGAGAGTTAGACAACCTTTTATTGATAAAATAAGTGTCTA
>WTJX01000307.1 GCA_011524675.1 Cytophagales bacterium | reverse complement strand
TTCTATCCCTAACGCATAAAGAATGAATATTATTTCCAACTTCGTAAAGTAGAAATAGTCAATCGTTCAATTGTAAATTGAACCCATTCATTTTCTTAATTATTTTAATCTTCCACTCATCAGACATAACTCATCACCTCATTATTCATTTTTAACTATTTTATTACTTGAGTAAAGGCACAACTTACCAAATTGCACTCCACCTCTTTAATCTTTAATCTTTAATCGTTGATCTCTCATCTTTTACCACTTTCGTGGAATCAAATCCTACCATCAACGCCCTAAGGTCTCTAAGTCAATACGCCTTCACATAAACGTAAAACGTAGAACCTAAGTAGTCATCCAAAAACACTCATAACTTAAAACGTATATAAACACATAAAATCCACACGGCGGAAGCGAAAAAACTAAGGCTAAGATAGCTCCCACCACATAGGGCGGAAGCGTTGAGAAAATAGACATTAGTCTGTTTTTAGCGAAGAGCCAGAAAGCGCGTGAGGATGATTAAAAACTCAAAGCCCATAGCTCATTGCTCAAGGCTTTTTCAACTTGAACACTCGAATACAGGAACACTTGAACACATTTTAAACATCTATCCGAAACACAATAAGTGTATTTTAAACATTAATATTACTAACTAAATGCAAAAGATGTTTATATTTGCCCTATGGAAAAGAAAGTAGTATTAATGATCTTAGACGGTTGGGGCATCGCAAAAAACCCAGACGTATCGGCAATTGATAAAGCAAACACAGCTTTCATTGATTCACTATACCACAAATACCCTCATAGTAAACTAGAAGCTTCGGGTTTAGCGGTAGGACTACCCGAAGGACAAATGGGTAACTCTGAGGTGGGACATATGAATCTAGGAGCAGGAAGAGTAGTATATCAAGATTTAGTAAAAATCAATAAGGCAGTAGAAGAAAAAACCTTAGGCAATGAAAAAACACTTACCGATGCTTTTGACTACGCCAAAAAGCATGGCAAGAAAGTACACTTTATCGGTTTAGTTTCTGATGGAGGGGTACACTCACACATCAATCATTTGAAAGGGCTTTGCTCTTTGGCAAGCGAAGAAGGGATAAAAGATGTATATATCCATGCTTTTACAGATGGAAGAGACACCGACCCAAAGGGTGGACTCAACTACCTCAATGAACTAGAAGAACACTTGGCTAAAACTACTGGTAAGATAGCAAGTATCGTAGGGCGTTACTACGCTATGGACAGAGACAAACGTTGGGAGCGTGTAAAGCTTGCCTATGATGTACTGGTCAATGGAGCAGGAGAAAAATTTGCAACAGCAAAAGAAGGCATTTCTGCATCCTATGCTCAAGAGGTTACTGATGAGTTTGTAAAACCAATGGTCATAGGCGAAGGAGCGACAATAGCCAAGGGAGATGTAGTGATGTGTTTCAACTTTCGCACCGATAGAGGGAGAGAGATTACTCAGGCATTGACACAAGAAGCTTTCCCTGAGCAGGACATGACTCCTCTAAACTTGTATTACCTCACGATGACCAACTATGACGATACCTTCAAAGATGTGAAAGTTGTATTTGATAAAGACAATCTATCTAAGACACTTGGCGAGGTACTCGAAGGAGCAAGTAAAAAACAAATCCGTATTGCAGAAACAGAAAAATACCCTCATGTAACGTTTTTCTTTTCTGGAGGTAGAGAAGCACCTTTTGAGGGAGAAAGCCGATTATTATGTCCTTCTCCAAAAGTAGCTACTTATGACTTGCAACCAGAAATGAGTGCGCATGACATCAAGGACAAAATTATTCCAGAACTAAAAAAAGGAGAAGTAGATTTTGTATGTCTAAACTTTGCCAATCCAGATATGGTAGGACACACAGGTGTCTTTGAGGCCGCAATGAAAGCTTGTGAAACAGTGGATGAATGTGCCAAAGAAGTAGTAACAACTGGGCTTGAATCAGGCTATACATTCATTATCATTGCAGACCACGGAAACTCTGACTGTATGATTAATGAAGACGGCAGTCCAAATACTGCCCATACGACTAGCCTTGTACCTTGTATCTTGGTTGACAATGACTATCAAAAACAAATCAAAAATGGTAAACTTGGTGACTTGGCTCCTACCATTTTAGAACTGATAGGCGTAAAGCAACCTACAGAAATGACGGGAGTCTCTATACTTTAGTCATGCGATGACACCGAAAAATGTCATGTTTCGGTTTTGATAACGGTATATTATAGTAGATAAAAAGCTAGTTTACATAAAATCACACTATTCAGCTTTTACAAAAGTCTGCATTCAGTACAAGGTACAAAGTACTAAGTACAAAGAATAACACCTTCTTTCTGAACTATTAAAGCACTAAAAAGAGCATACTATCTTTTTAGTGCTTTCATTTTCTTGGTACTTT
>WTJX01000111.1 GCA_011524675.1 Cytophagales bacterium | reverse complement strand
GCTTATTGATCACCGCATACAGTTTCCTTTAACGAATGTAAATCTGGTAGATTATGCCGTGGATATTGCTACAAGAGATGCGCTCAATTTATCATCCAATGCCATCGCTTTTGTACAAGATGCTTCGGCAGATAGCGATGTAAATGCAGGAAGTGCTTTTTATTTCTATGAAAAGGAAAGTAGCACTTGGTTTATGATTTCAGAATTTGAAAGCATGAATTTATCGCTTACATGGGATGCTATCCAAGGAAAACCGAATAGTAGCCCCGCAGAGATAGATACTGCTGTGCAGCAGAGTCATACGCATAACAATAGCAGTGTATTGAGCGAACTAGGTGAGGATAATGCCACGGGACACCTCACCTACAAAGGAAGTTTATTGAACACTTGGTCAAGAGAAGAATTTTAATGAACAGAAAAGTATCACATAGAGTAATCGATTCCTTGCCTGCCCATGTATTGGCAGGGGAGGAATATTTCGTCAAAAAGGATGGGCTAGTGTATCATTATATCATTGGTAATAATAACACGCCTTACTTAGTAAATGATGACCATTTTACCAATACAGCCATAGACACTTCTGCGCTCACCGATAATGGTGAGGGTGGAACGATCTACTATTTGTTTGAAAATCAAAGCAATGGATGGTTTGTGAAAAAATCTATCATCACAAAGGAGGGCGACATTAGCGTATCCAAAGCGTATATGGCTGACAACACAAGCTCTAGCGATGCGACTACAGCATGGGCAAAGCGTGCTAATTTAATTTTTATAGATCTAGTTTAGGAATTTATATTATGGGGTTTACATTATCGGGATCAACAATTACTCAAACAGGGACAGATAATGACCTTTCTGGTTTGAGTGGGATTGCAGGGGTTGTTATTTATAATTTACTTGACAAAGTAGTATATGAAGTTCCCCATAGGATTAACGTTACAGGAAATCTTACTCAGTTAGCGAACGAAGTCATACATAGTACTTTTGTATCAGGCATTTTTTTACAGGTTACATCAACAGGTAACTATCGTATTTATGGTAACATCGACGGTAATGTTACCACCTCAAATATAGCTAATGCCCAATTAGTAAGTAATGTTGTTGCTGCAAGGAGTTTCCCTCACACAGAAGGTATTCTCATACAGGGAGTATTGAGACTTATAGGGGGGCATATCAAATGCCCTGCTCCGTTGAATTTTTTTACAGGTGCTAAATTTGTTGTCCGTGGAGGATGCTTTGAGTCTGGCGTAACGTTAGATGGTGATAAAGGAATGCTAAGGTGTTCACAAGCAGGTATAAATTTTGATGTTGAAGATTTTATTTTATACAATTCAAACTCGGCTAAAACAGGCAATAATTACACTCAATTTATTGGGTTTTCACCTAGGAATTGTCAAGAAGGTATATTAGATATTACGACAGGTTTACCTCCATTAGAGATTGTAGATTTTTTGCCTGAAAATTGTGATTCAGATTTAGCCTTTATCCAAGAAACCGTTTTTATTGTTACGGGGGTTTCTGATATGGCACCACCAAAAGTCTCTGTTCATTTCAATAGGAATAATGTCCCCGCAGGAGGGAAGGTTGAGTATAGAAAGGTAGTCAAGTTCACCGTACAAGACCTTGAAGGAAATAAAATTGAGGAAGCAAAAATATATGCAAAAGACACTAATCAACCAACCGCAAGAGACTATTCTAATGCTTTTTTTATTAATGAACGTACAGGAAATCATATTCTAACAGAGGAGTCTTATTTACAGGTGACAGATGTAAATGGAGAAGCTCAAATTGACAAAATCACAGCCTTTGCTGGAGTTTATCCAAATGAAACATCTCTAGGTGGTGTTCTGATAGAGGTTATGTACAAGACAAAGGCAGTAGACCATCTATTTAGAGATGATTTTTTTATAGTTCATTACAATTATATCATTCAGACATTGACCGATGTCCCCTTAACTGGTATCGGACTTAAAGAAGTACAAAGTGTTATTTTTAATGACTCCCTAATTACGGAATTAGATAAAAGTGTAGTGGAAGGCTATACGGAAATAAACACCCCTACAGCATTCTACGATCGTGCTAAATTATATTTATTAGATCATTATGCTGGTGAAACAGAAACAATTGTAACAAGAATAGAAGATACAATTGATGCTAGAAACTATGATGTTGTGTTTGATTCCAATGCTATCAATGTATTTGACTTTGACGGCAATACGATCACTATAAAAACAAATGCCTTTACAGGTAATATTAAAACAACAGGCGTAGTAACATTAAATGATTCTACTATTAATGGAGGTATTATTGATGCTAATGGTGATTCATTTTTATCTTTTTTAGGCGTGCTTACAGACTGGGAATTGTACGATAATGAAACTGATGCCGAAAGCTTTCAAA
>WTJX01000441.1 GCA_011524675.1 Cytophagales bacterium | reverse complement strand
TTGTAACCCGATACCGATATGATTATCAATGTTTCAAATTTATTAAGCTCTCAAGAAAGGGGATTTCTATTTTGACTAACAGCAACATAATAATTGAAAGTAAAATCAAGAAAATAATAAAAGGGGTTTCTTTGTAAAGCTTTTCAGGTCTCTGTACCGGAGAGTTTTCCCTAAATCCTATATCCAAATACCAAGCAAATAGGATGGCAAACAAAGGAAAACTAAGAATTAACTCAATTTTATGTTTAATCAAGAAAACAGCTAAAAAGAACGAACTCAAAAGCGCATAAAATACAATTGAGATCAATAAATTCTTTTCATTATAAAATCGGAAAGAGCGCCTATACAATCCAGCTCGTTCAGGATCATTAATAAATCTATACTCAGCAAACCTCTTTGTAGCCATTAAAAATGCTCCACCCATCCAATAGGATAATAATATGCTTGATGGAGGAAGCAATTGTGTAATAATGCTCCATCCAAGGAACAATCTCAATGGATTATTAATCGATTCTGATATCACATCTAAATAGATTCTATTCTTAGTGCGAAATGGCTGTACATTATATAAAATACCCATTATCAGAAAGATAATACTAAGGATGAAATAGATAGGAGAAACAAAATAAGCAATGGTTAAAGCAGTTAAAGATATTAAAGCATATTCGGTATAAACCCATTTGGTTTTTAAGCCTTGCGTAACTGATGGGCGATCTTTTTTCTTTGGATGATACTTATCAAATTCAGCATCAAGCCATTCATTGATTACATAATTGGCTGATGCCACCAGACAAATACTTATGATACCTAATATAATCTTTGGCCATAGTAAGTAGAAATCCGCATCACTATCATATTTAAAAGCCAGTACAATACCAGGAAGCATAAAAATATTTTTAAACCAATGATCTGGTCGCGCTATGGCTATGTAATATTTTATCATTTCTGTTTTTCCTCTTTTCGGTAAATAACTAACAATGAATCCCTTAGATTAACTGGTACAATAATTTTTTTAAAGAATCGAGGTAGAGGAATTCTAAGAAACTTAGGGATGTATTGGTACGCTCTTTCCACAAGGTATTCAATACGAAAATACCATGAAGGTCTCATGGCTTTTATTTGTTCAAAACCTGTATCTCGAGTAATCTGTGTAAGTGTTCTTTTGTTGAAGTAGCCGATGTGTGCTACTCTGAAATGCCACCATTTCCACTTCAAAAACTTTGCTATAAGAGAACCAACATCTGGTGTAATCACAACAAAAATTCCGTCTTTATCTAAATGTCCACAAATATTGCTTAACAGTTCTTTAGGGTTTGGTACATGTTCAATAACATCCACCAAAGTAATGATATCATAGTTTTTACTTAACCCATCCATTGGAAAGGTCCCCAAATGTATAGGTAGTGATTTTTTCTCAGCTTGCCCTTGGAGCCACCTGGAAGGCTCTACTCCCTCGGCATCGTATCCCATTTCAAGAGCAGATTCTACCATTATTCCACTACCTGCACCTATATCCAAGAGTTTTCCTGAGGGTTTTATTTTTTGGATTAGTTTAAGAATTCTTTTTTCTTGCAGCTTTCTTTCTTCCCTTGTGTTTTCATATTCAGTATCTACCAAATTTTCATAATAGTGAATAACGTCATTCTCTTTACTACACTGAATGAAACCGCAGTTTAGGCATTTACTTAATTCTCCTGTTTTGCCATAATCTGAATTAGTAATAGCAAAATTTTTACTGTCAAGATCACCAGTAAAATCAGATTTTTTTACTACTTGCAAACTTTCAGAGCCACAGACCCAACAAGTATTTATAAACTCTTCGCTCATTTTAGGTAATTAATTAGGTTAGCGAAAGTAAGATTAGCATTCCCTTTGCCAACATCTAAATAGGAAATTCCCGCATTAATGGCACAAGCCCCATCTCGATCTTCTCTATCTCCAATGAAAAGAATATCTTTTTTGGGAATGTCCAATGTGCTGGCAATGTAGTCCAGACCTTTTGGATTAGGTTTTAAAGCCCCTATTTCTTCTTGTTCTGAACTATAGATGTGATCTATGGAAATTCCAAGAGATTCAATTTTTTTTTCTGCATTATAATCGGAATAAACAGCTGTTTTAATTTTTCTCTTTTTTAGCTCAGTAAGCAAAGATGATGCATTCTTATACATACAATATGGTAAATATTTTAGTGGTTTTTGATGAATCCACTTACCAACAATATCCTTAATTTCACTAACCGATCGTTCCACTTTTTCTTGACACCAAAGATATTGACTATGTTCAATATTTATATTTTCACTAGCTATCAAAGCCCGTTTTTCACGCTCTTTTCTAAAATGCCGAAGAACATTTATTTGCCAAGCTTTATGCGGTCTGATCAAATAGTAACCAAGAAGCTCCTGTAG
>WTJX01000394.1:343-8080 GCA_011524675.1 Cytophagales bacterium | reverse complement strand
TGCTAGGTATGTCTGGCATGTTTGATACTTATGCCAATCTAAAAAAAGTAAAGTTTATCCGTGAAAACAAAGCCTATATACTTGACTTGACCAATATGGAGGAGTACGAAAGAAACAACATCACCTTACAAGATGGTGATATCATCTACATCCCTGTGCGCAAAGGCAAAATGTTAGATACAAAAATGCCTTTGCTAGTACCTCTATCAAGTTTTGCTACAACGCTTCTTATTGTTGTCTCATTCTTTGGCAATTAATGAGTGACTTTCAGAACATAAAGAGAGTATTACTACCTGCGCTAAAGGGGCTGCCTATCATCATTGTATGCTTTGTCATTGCTTTGGTGTTTGCGTATCGTTCTGTGTTGTATTCAAATCCTGTATATGAGTGTACCGCTAAAATAAAACTAGATGACATAGACCAGGGTGCATCTAGTTCTAATTTGTACAAAGATTTTGATGTTTTTTCAAACACAAATAAGATTGCAGGAGAGGTAGAAGTTCTTTCCTCTAAAATGCTGATAGAGAAGAGCTTGTCGCAACTAGACTTTGATGTTTCTTACTATAGGGTAGGTAAGTTTAGAACGGCTGAGTTATATAATGAATCTCCTTTTAAGGTAGAATATGAAGCCAAAGGTTTTGACTGGTATGATAAGTTTTTCACCCTTTTTATTCATTCAAAAGATGATTTCACACTACAGTATATGCACCGTGGTGTCATCAAATCTTTAAAAGCGTCTTTTGGTCAAGAGATAAAGTCAAAAAAGGGAAGATTTACCATCATGAGAAATGATACTACGATCAGTGAGAAGCATAATTTTCAGTTGGTAGATCAATACCAATTTAAGATACATTCTATAGAGGCTTTAACGGCAAGCATGCAGGGGCTTTTGGATGTAACAGCTGTTGACAAAGATGTAGCAGTAATACGCATTACATCGAAAAGTGAGATTCCAGAGAAAGCAGCAAAGTTTGTAAATACTCATGCTAGAATCTATGTAGAAGATCATATACAGAACAAAACTAAGGCTGCCGGTAAGACGGTTCGCTTTATTGACGATCAGTTGGCAAAAGTATCTGCGAAGCTCAAAGCTTCTGAGATGGCTATCGAAAACTATAGACTAGATCATGACATCATCAATACAAGACAAGAGACAGAAACAGATTTGAGAAAGATTTCTCAACTAAAGATACAGCTGGCAAACTTAGAGATGAATCAAGCTGCCTTAGATACCATTTTGCGCTATGTGAGTGATGAAAGTAGAGACTTTCTAGAGTTGGCACCCAATTTTGAAGCTTTTACAGACCTCCTGTCTACCGAGCTAGTAAAGCAGATAAAGCAGTATCAGGCAGAGAAAAAACAGTTGCTCTTAAAATATACTGAGGATGAAGAAAAAGTAAAGTTGGTTGATAAAAAGTTACAGGATATCATTAGCTACTTGAAAGAAAGTATCGCCAATACTAACCGTAATATGCACATCAAAAGACGTGAGGTTGCTCGAACAATAAGGGTGGCAGAGCAAAGTTTTGAAGGCTTGCCTACCAAAGAGAGAAATATGATCGTGCTACAAAGAGACTTTGCCTTGAACGAGAAGATGTTTAAGTTTTTGACCGAGAAAAGAACAGAAGCTGCAATTGTAGAAGCGGCTAATATTTCTTTTCACAGGGTCATTCAAAGGGCATTTATCCCTACGGTGGCGATTTCGCCAAAGAAAACCTTGGTCATGATCGTTAGTGGATTATTAGGGTTAATCATCGCCATTAGTTTTATATATGTACGCCAATTTATTGGTGGTAAAGTAAGAGGGCGTATAGATTTAGAAAAAATGATTACCGCTCCCATAGCAGGGATCGTGAGGCAACACAAAGTATGGTCTGAAGAAGTGCTTGATGACTTCAACACTATTGCCACTCATGCCAATATGAAAGGTGTGAAGAAAGGACAAGTGATACAGATAAGTTCGTCTTTACTCAACGAAGGAAAAACATATGCTGCTATGCACTTGTCTCATGCTTACGCCATGTTGGGCTGGAAGGTGGTAGTAGTAGATATGAACTTTAGAGCGCCAAAGCTACATGAGTTTCTTGGTGATGGGACTGTAATCAAAGGTATCTCTGAAGTGATTTTGGAACAGGCAGATATTGGTGATGTAATACAAGATACGTCTGAGCCTAATTTGTCTTTTATCGCTACGGGTGAGTTGATTGAAGACCCTTTATTGCTAATCAATCATGATAATACAAAACTTCTCATTGACGCTTTGAAAAGCTATTATGATTTGGTCATCATTGATTCTCCTGCAACCACTATTACGCTTGACGGTGTAAAGTTGATGAAGCTGTGTGAGCATGTGTTTTATCTCGTAAAGGCAAATTTCACCAAGTCTCACTATCTCATGAACGCAGAACTGCTTATGGAAGAATATGCTATTGATAATATACGAATTCTTCTGAACGGTGTGCACAAAGCGACCAATTATAATGGGGTATATACAGGAAGCAGGTTCAACTACAAAGTGAGAAATCTTGGTTTCCTTGGAAAGGTAATTCATTATATCAGAATGTATTTATAAAAAAATAAATGAAGACAATTAAACAATTAAAAAAGTTATTCCCCTTGCTAGACCAAGGTATAGTAAGTGGAGGTAATTTCTTTTTGGGAGTGATACTAGCTAGGGTGCTAGGCTTGGAAGGCTATGGAGAATATACGCTTGTATGGTTTGTCATACTATTTTGTAGTAGCATTAATCAAGCATGGATCATTAGTCCTTTATATACGTTTGCCCCTCAATACAAGAAAAAAGAAAAAACAAACTATATCCGATCAGTCTTGTCTCATCAAATCATTTTTGCATTGAGTGCGGCTTTATTGGTTTATCTCTTGGTCATAGTAAGTAGTTTACTTTTGCCTAGATGGCAAATTGCTCGCGCAAGCCATATCGTTTCATTGATCGTATTTTGTTTTTTGATGTATGATTTTTTTAGAAGACTACACTACGTACAAGGCAATGTATCTAAAGCCTTGACTTTAGATGTTTTGGTGTATTCCTCTCAAATGGGAGGACTCATAGTATTAACATACCTCCATAAGCTATCTCTATATAATGCTTTCATGACCGTGAGTATCAGCTATGGGCTAACCTTTTTACTAGAATATAAAGCATGTTTTCTGTTGAATATAGACCGTAAAGCGATAAGAAAAACTGCACTACAGCATTGGCGATATTCAAGATGGTTGATAGGGACCTCCCTCCTGCAATGGGTTTCCGGTAATTTTTTTATTATATCCGCAGGGGGGATGTTAGGTCCCATAGTAGTAGGTGCCATACGTATGCTACAAAACATTATGGGAGTAATCCATATACTTTTCTTGGCATTAGAGAATCAAGTGCCTTTAAAGGCTTCACATTTGTATGCAAATAAAGGCTTGCAGGCGATGTATGCATACCTCAAAAAAGTTGCTATCAGAGGTAGCTTGATTACCTTATTGATGGCTTGTACCATAGCCTTGTTGGGCAAACAAATCATTTCACTTTTGTATGCAGGCAAACACTTAGCATATGCTTCTTTTCTCTATGCTTTTGGAGGCTTATATGTATTAGTTTTTATAGGCACTTGCCTACGTTTTGCCATCAGAACACTAGAGAAAACTAAAGCCATTTTCTTTGCTTATGTATGGAGTACATTGTTCAGCATACTCAGCGCCAACTTCATTATAAAACAATTTCAGATGTCCGGTATCTTGATTGGTCTTTTTGCAACACAGCTTATCATGCAAGGCTATTTCATCTATAGCCTAAAGGGCAAAAGTCAGCCCTATAATCTAGAGCTTACAAATATGGCAAATTAAAAACTTTATACACTTTTATTTACATTTTATAGATTATAAGGTTATTTTTACATATAACATTAGGGTAATAAACATTGAATTGGTTTTATAATAGAAAGCAAAAGGTTAAAAGTTGAATGTTTAACGTTGAAGATTGAGTCTAACTTAAAACCACCATGTCGAATGTCAAATGTCAAATGTCTAATATGACATTAATACCGACAGATAGAGCTAAAGCATCAAAAAAAAATAGACATTAGTCTATTTTTAGTGAAGAGCCAGTATGCGAGAGGGTCATGATTAAAAACTCAAAGCCCACAGCTCATTGCACAAGGCTTTTTCAACTTGAATACTTGAACACAAGAACACTTAAACACATTTTACATACATGAAAATCATACACTTAGTACTTGGAAAAGCCAATCCAGACCGTCTGAATGGTGTAAATAAGGTAGTCAATAGTTTGGCAACCTATCAGAAAAACCATAACGAAGATGTTACCTTATGGGGTATAACCTCACGATTGGAAATGAACTTTCCCGAAAGACCCTATAACACGGTCTTATTCCGCTCTTTAAAAAACAAATTAACCATCAGTAAAAAACTGATTAAAGCCATAAAAAAGCTAGACAAGCAAACAGTAGTACATATACATGGTGGTTTTATCCCAGAGTTTTATCATGTAGTTCGTTTATTGGTAAAGCATGGTATTGCTTATGTCTATACTCCTCATGGTGCTTTTAATGTCAAAGCTATGCAAAAGAGTAAATGGCGTAAAAAGATATACTTTTTCCTTTTTGAAAAATATATAGTAGAGCATACTAAATGTGTGCATTGTATAGGGGAAAGCGAGCAAAAAGTAATGAATGAAAACTACCCTAGTTTGAAAACAGTACTAATTCCAAACGGTCAAAACAGAAGTGATGTAAAATTTGTCTCTACAAATATTCCAAAGAACAACTCCCCTGTTTTTGGCTTTTGTGGTAGAATAGACATAGAAACAAAAGGTTTGGATTTGCTCTTTGCTGCTTTTAAAAAGTTTAAAGAGACTCATAACACTAAAGCCAACTTTTGGGTGATAGGAGACGGTGAAGAGATGATAGCATTGACAGAGATGGTAAAAAAGCTAGGCATTACCGATAGTGTTACTTTCTGGGGTGAGCAGTTTGGAAATGCTAAACTAAACATTCTCTCTAAAATAGATGTCTTTTTCCATCCTTCTCGCAACGAAGGGCTTCCGGGTGCTGTATTAGAAGCGGCTGCCTTGGGTATTCCTTGTGTCGTGAGCAAAGAAAGTAATATGGCTAACTATATTGATTCTTATCAAGCTGGTGTAGGCTTAAAAAAGAATACTGTGCAAGCGATTTATGAAGCAATGAATAATAAAGAAATAGTGAAGCTTAAAGATAATGCCATCAGAATGATAGAAGAGGTGTTTAGTTGGGATATGATTGTTCAAAAACATCTAAAAGTATATGCGCAATAGTTTTTGAGTGATTAGTGGTTAATGATTAGTGATTAGTGGTTAGTGGTTAATAAACTTTAATGAATAATGAATGATGTATAATGAATAATGGAGGCTTGTATCAATTGGGAGAGTAGAGCTTTACAAGAATGAAAAAATTAAAAAATTAAAAAATTAATGCTTGATAGTAATTAGAGTTTAACGATTTGATAAACTTTGTACTAAAGACTTTATACTTTGTACTTCATACTAAGGACTTTGTACTTAATACTTAATACTTTGTACTCTAAAGGACATAAGAGCATAAAGACATAAAGACGTAAAGACGTAATAATTGAAGAAAGAAATAGACAATAATATTTTCGTAACAAGAACACTCAACGTACTGATGATTATCATGTGCCTCAAAACACTTGGTTACTTTACTCTGTCAGAAAACGTAGCCATTACACGAGTGTTGAAAGTTATCATACGTGTGTCTATGACTTTTTGGGTAGTACAGGTAAACAAAAAGATCATGGCACGTGGCTTTATACCTTCTTTTCATAAAGAACATACTTTAGGTCCTTTCTTTTATGGCGTGTATTTACTACTAGGCTATGCTTCTTTGCTTTGGTCCACCAACCCAGGGTATTCCCTACTACAACTGGTCATGAACATAGAAAGCTTTTATTTCACGTGGATTTTCATGAAGGCATTTGTATTGTTCCGTATGAGCTACCCCTCACATCAAATAAGGTTTAGCAGGATCATGGCACCAGGAGTTTTTATTATACTACTAGGTTTTGTGATAGGGATGTATGTCAATCCAGATCAATTTTATCGTTTGACACATGGTGGTGAGGTCGCACGTTTGGGGGGCTACCTTATGAATCCTAATGAGCTAGGTATGCTTGCCGTCGTGGGTATTGGTTCGGGCTGTGTAGAGCTCATGTACAGGAATAAAAAAGGGCTATATGTTTTTATGATTTTGGTTATGCTCTTTGCACTAGTCAAAACAGGTTCTCGCTCGTCAATGATAGGCTTTTTGCTAGTCGTATTTTACTTTATAAACAAATCTAATCAAGCCAAATTAAAGATAGCCGTATATGTAGGTGCATTTTTGTCTATACCCGTAATAGTACAGACCATTTTTATCAAACAAGGGGACTTGGAAGAAGTAATGAGTATGACCGGTAGGTTACCCTTTTGGACGGCTCTCCTGACCGAAGGTTTACCCAAAGAGCCTTGGTTTGGCTTTGGGTATATGAGAATAGCCTATACCGAAGCTTTCCAAAGTGTACACACCTACGCAGGGAAAATGACGCACAATACCTTTATTCAAGTATTGATGAATCTTGGATTTATAGGCTTTGCCGTAGTCTTACTGCAAATGACTTTTACGCTTAGGGCGTTATATAAATCTAAGGATATAGACGATAAAGCTTTCTTTGTAGGTATGTTTATTCCTATACTCATCAACTCCTTTACAGAGTTTGGCATCTTTGGAGAAACAAACTACGGAATACTGTTTTACCAAATATTGATATGGCTTTTTGTGTTTCGGTATAATGATAAGCTAAACATCAAAGAAAAAATATCCTTAAAAGTGAGCAAAAAGAAATGGTAAAGTGCTATGCGTTAGGTAAAGCACTTTAATCCTTCCCCACATACTGGTTGCTAAAAACAGACTAAGGTCTATTTTCTTAACGCTTCCGCCCTCCTTGATTTTTCACTAAACACCTTTAGTGGCTAAAGCGGTTAGCGACTTAAAATTTTCTTTTGAGGATCTCTGAAGCGATGACTGCTTGCTTCATACCAGAGGTGGTACTAAGCATTTTTTTATACTTATTTACTTTCGTTTTTTTGATTCTATAGTTCTCTGCTCTTCTCGAAAAGGATGGTGTCTCTTCAATGTCTATGGGTTGGTGCCCTGTATATTTCTCATACTTTTGGTTGGTACTTGGCCATACAGTCTCAGTCGCTTGCGCGTCCCTGTTTATGGATGGAGTACTAGCCCTTGAGGTTTGTGTTTCCACTGTGGGCTTTCGTTGGTAAGGATCAGGCAGTTCCTCTTCTCTCATATCCTCAAACAAATCTTTTAATAAATCGGGGACACTATCCTGTGAGCTATCTTCAGTTGGAGCGCTAGAGGTAGGCTTGTAGGGGTTGCTGGGTGTTTTTGGTGTTTTCTTCTGATTCTTTTTTATCAAACCAAAAATCCAAACAACAGCAAGCATGATATAATAAATATAATCCTCGAAACCAGCAGTTTTTACTTGATTGTAATCCATAGATACAAAAATAGAAAAATATTTTAAACTAGTACGACCTGATGAAATAAGATTGTCAAATATTTATATCCCTTAGCTTGTTTTAGAGTTAGTGATTAGTGGTTAGTGGTTAACGATTAGTGGTTAACGATTAGTGGTTAACGATTAGTGGTTAACGATTAGTGGTTAACG